>JBCKNC010000110.1:0-6566 GCA_038902915.1 Polaromonas sp. | reverse complement strand
ACAACTTCCCCAACACCAGCCGCAGCTGCCGCCCGCAGCGCGCCGCCAGCGTTTCATCGTCCGTGACCAGCACAAACGCGGTCCCTGCTGTGGTTTAGCCGGATAGTGTAGGCTCAAAGGTAACTACTCAGCTCCCTCGAAGTAGGTCGGGTTAGCGAAGCGTAACCCGACATCCCTGAAGCGCAGATGTCGGCTTACGCTGCGCTAAGCCGACCTACGGGAAACTGAAGACCTGAGTAGTTACGCTCAAAGTAGTTACGCTCAAAGTTACGCTCAAAGATTGAAAGATGGTGTCAATATTGGTACCATAGGAACTATGGCGGCAGTACAAAAAATACTTGAAAAAATGCGCGCAGAGCCCGCGAATATCGGGTTCTCAGATCTGAAAAAAGTTTGTGAAACTTATTTCGGGAAACCACGGCAAGACGGTAGCAGTCATGCCATCTTTAAGACCCCTTGGCCCGGTGATCCTAGAGTCAATATCGAAAACGCCAAAGGCAAAGCCAAACCCTATCAGGTACGGCAAGTGCTGCAGGCCATCAACAAGCTGGAGAGCAAGCCATGAATGTGAACCACTACACCTACCGCGTCACCTGGTCTGCCGAGGACGACGAGTACCTCGGCCTATGCGTCGAGTTTCCGTCCTTGAGCTGGCTGGCGACGACACCCGAAGCCGCGTTGAAAGGAATTCGCCAAGTTGCGGCTGAAGTCGTAGCAGACATGAAGGCGAATGCAGAACCCGTCCCTGTGCCACTCTCTGAAAAAAACTACAGCGGCGAATTCAGGGTGCGTATCCCTTCGCAGTTGCATCGGCTGTTGGCGCTACAAGCGGCAGAGCAGGGCGTCAGTTTGAATCGACTGGCTAGCGCGAAGTTGGCGGGATGAACCCATCAACCGCGAATATCGCACTTACGCCATTGAGTCGATATTTTCAGGCATCGTTCAAACGGGTACTTTGTGCCAGTTCGAATGGCAAAAAGCATAGATTCAATTTCCTCGGCTGATCGTGTACCGTGAAAGTAATCAACGACCTCTCCATTAACCAAGAGAGCAGCCTGCGGAGATCCGCTGCGGCCTGAACTCGCGTAATCAAGATTGTCCTTAAATGGCTTCACTGCGGTTGGAAGGAAAAAGCTTGACGGTACAGGCGACCTAATCATTTTGATTACGTAAGAGAACGTTATGCCCTTGAACTCTGCGGACTCTTGCAGCTTGGGCAGCTCATCTTTACGCCAAGCCACACAGGGTGGGCAATCATCACCACCCATCCACACTAGCTGCACGGCATTTGCCTTTTCTCTCACGATCTGGGCTTGAAGCGGGGCCATCACGAGAAAGGCAAAAAGGACAACTACAAAACGAATCCACATGTCACTTTCCTTAGGTTAACGATTTAAAGCGCAAAAACAATTCGCTAATTTACTGGTTCTTCGCTGGTCATCTTACGGCTAAACCGAGCGCTGGCTAGCCACATCCTGAGCCATCTCTTGCCGCTCAGAAGCGGAGAGTTAAGGGTCACTAGCCTGTAACTCATCGAGCCTAGTCATTGGGAATACACCGGAAGCAGCTGCACTACCGCCCACTTCACTTAACCCACCTCCGACAACTTCCCCAACACCAGCCGCAGCTGCCGCCCGCAACGCGCCGCCAGCGCCTCATCGTGTGTCACCAACACAAACGCCGTGCCATGCTCGCGCGCGAGTTGCAGCATCAACTCAAACACGCCGTCAGCCGTCGTTCTGTCGAGGTTGCCGGTGGGCTCGTCGGCCAGCACGCAGGCTGGTTTTGTCACCAGCGCCCGGGCAATCGCCACGCGCTGGCGCTCGCCGCCTGATAGCTCTGCTGGCCTGTGATGGATGCGGTCTTTAAGGCCCACTGCTGTGAGCATGTCGGTTGCGGTTTTAGCGGCCTCGTTGCGCGTTTGCCTGCGAATCCATAGCGGCATGGCGACGTTATCTAACGCGCTGAACTCGGGCAACAGGTGGTGAAACTGGTAGACAAAACCGAGGTGCTGGTTGCGCAGATCGCCCTGTTGGGCAGCGGACAGTGTCGATAAAGACTGCCCCTTGATTTCGACCTGTCCGCTGGTCGGGGCATCCAGTCCACCCATCAAGTGCAGCAAGGTGCTTTTACCGGAACCCGAGGCGCCCACGATGGCCAGTGTTTCGCCTCTGTGCACTTGCAGATCCACGCCTTGCAGCACCGTGACATCAAGGCGACCTTCTGTAAAGCGTTTGGTGATGCCGCTGGCACGAAGCACAACTTCATTCATATCTAAGGGCTTCCGCTGGATTGACGCGACTGGCGCGCCAGCTTGGGTAGATGGTGGCGAGGAAAGCCAGAATCAACGAGATCACGATAATCGGCATGATGTCGGCGTATTGCGGGTCGCTGGGCATCCGGCTGATGAGGTAAATGTCTTTCGGCAGAAAGCTGGCGTTCAGCAAGCGCTCCAGCGCGGGCACGATCACATCAATGTTGAGCGCAATGCCCAGCCCCAGCAGCAGGCCAGCCAGCGTGCCGATCACGCCGACCATCGCGCCCTGCACCACAAAAATACCCATGATGCTTTTCGGGCTGGCACCCAGCGTTCGCAAAATGGCAATGTCGGCGCGCTTGTCGGTCACCGTCATTACCAGCGTGCTGACAAGGTTGAAGGCGGCCACAGCCACGATGAGCGTGAGGATGATGAACATCATGCGTTTTTCAAGCTGCACAGCGGCAAACCAGGTTTTGTTTTGCTGCGTCCAGTCGCGAATCAGCAAATCACCGCTTAAGTGGCGTGATAACTCAAAAGCCACTTCACGCGCCTGGTGCAAGTCTTTGAGTTTGATGCGAATGCCGGTGGCCCCTTCAAGCCGGAAGATTTTTGCAGCGTCGTCCTGATGCAGCATCACCAGCGCCGAGTCGTATTCAAAATGACCCGAGTCAAAAGTACCAACAACCTTCATTTGCTTTAAACGTGGCACGATGCCAGCGGGCGTGACCTGGCCACTGGGCGCAATCAGCGTGACCACGTCGCCAGCGCGTACACCTAGGCTGCGAGCCAGCTCGCTACCTAACACCACACCAAATTCGCCGCTCACCAGTTTTGCCAGCGTGGTTGATGACGTGGCGGCAAGGTCAGTCACCTGGCCCTCCAGTGCCGGGTCAATGCCGCGCACCAACGTGCCTTTCACGTCTTCACCGCGGGCCAGCAGGGCTTGGGCTGCTATAAAAGTTGCAGCGCCCACGACCTGCTTGTTGGCCCTGATTTCGCCCAGCGTTTTTTGTGCATCAAGCAAGGCCGCGCCATTGGGTGCAAACACCTCGATGTGCGAGATCACGCCCAGCATGCGGTCGCGCACTTCTTTTTGAAAACCATTCATCACACTCAAAACAATGATGAGTGCGGCCACGCCAAGTGCAATGCCCAGCATCGACACGCCAGAGATAAACGAGATAAAGCCATTGCGCCGCGTGGCCCGTCCCGCGCGTGTGTAGCGCCAGCCCACTATCAATTCATAAGGTACTTGCATCGTCGGCATTCTCGCATCCCGGACAAACATCTATGACAATAGCGCCATGCCTGCCGTTTCAATCCCCCACCTTGTCATCCCCTTTGCATCCTGCGGCGGCGACGCATGGGCGGACGCCATGAAAGCCCAACCAGCGGGCGGCCTGAAAAATCTGGGCAAATTGCTGCAATGCATGAAGCTTCTAACCAGCAACGAAGGCGTGGCGCATTCGCTGTCAACGCCGCATGAGCGGGTGCTGGCGCAAGTTCAAGGGCTGGATCAAGGACTGAATGTGGCAGTCGATGGCCTGATCCCCTGGGCGGCTTTGGAAGCCAACACGGGCAGCGCAAAAGCCTGGGCTTTCATCACGCCCTGCCACTGGGCCATGGGCCGCGAACACGCGACGCTGACAGACCCGTCCGCACTGGCATTAACAGCAGAAGATTCAGAAACCCTGCTGGCCGCGATGCAGCCTTACTTTGCAACTGAAGGCATCACGCTGCACTACGCTGCGCCTGAGCACTGGCTGGCTGAAGGCGAGGTGTTTCGCACGCTGCCCACCGCGTCGCTTGACCGCGTGCTGGGGCGCAATGTGGATACGTGGCTGCCGGGTACTGATACAGCGCCATCTTTACGGCGTTTGCAGAACGAAATGCAGATGCTGCTGTACACACATCCATTGAATGATGAGCGCAGCGCAAAGCGTTTGCTACCCGTTAATTCGTTCTGGATCAGCGGCACGGGCGCATTGAATCAACCCGTGAAACAAACACAAAAAATCAACACGCCACGCACACTGGCACAAGCCGCCTTCAAAGATGACTGGGCCAGCTATGTGAAAGCCTGGGGCGAGATCGATGCGATGGGCATCGCACAACTGCTGGTGCAGCAAAACGCCGGGCAAGCCGTGCGCATCACGCTGTGCGGCGAGCGCAACGCGCAAACATTTGAAACCACTGCGCAAAGTTTTTTCAACAAAATTAGCTATCGCTTCAAGACCAAAAACCCGCTAGACATATTGAGTCAACTATGAAAATACAGGTGCGTGATGTACCGCCCCGCAGCCTGTGGGCCTTGCAGCAGGCGGGCATACACCCCTTACTGGCGCAGCTTTATGCGGCGCGTGGGGTTAGTTCCCCAGACGAACTCGACGATGGCCTGGTGCGGCTGTTGCCGCCCGCCGGTTTGTTGGGCGCTGCACAGGCTGCCGTGCTGCTGGCAGACACTATTGATTCGAATAAAAAGATTTGCATCGTGGCTGACTACGACTGCGACGGCGCAACCGCGTGCGCCGTTGCGCTGCGCGGCCTCAAGCTGCTGGGCGCAGCAAATGTCACCTACCTGGTACCCGACAGGGTGGTTGATGGCTACGGCCTGACCGCACCGATTGCAGAGCGCGTCAGGGCACTGGGTGCCGATTTGCTGGTCACCGTTGACAACGGCATTGCCAGCCTGGAGGGCGTGGCACGCGCCAAGGCACTGGGGATGCAGGTGCTGGTAACCGACCATCATTTACCAGCACTGAAGGACGGGCTTGTCGTGCTCCCCGATGCCGATGTCATCGTCAACCCGAATCAGCCCGGCTGCACCTTTGAAAGCAAGTCGATAGCCGGCGTTGGCGTGATGTTTTATGTGCTGCTGGCGCTGCGGGCAGAGCTGCGCACGCGCGGTGTTTTCAATACCCAAAATCAGCCCCGCATTGATGTGCTGTTGCCGCTGGTCGCTTTGGGCACAGTTGCCGATGTCGTGAAGCTGGATGCCAACAACCGCCGCCTGGTAGCGCAAGGCCTTAAACGCATACGCGCTGGTCACTTGCAGGTGGGGCTGGCCAGCCTGTTCACGGTAGCGGGCCGCAAAGCCAGTGTCGCCACCACTTTTGATTTTGGCTTTGCGCTGGGCCCGCGCATCAATGCTGCCGGGCGCTTGAGCGACATGAGCTTGGGCATTGAATGCCTACTGACCGACGATGCGGGCCGGGCCGACGAGCTGGCCCGCACGCTGGACGGCATCAACCGTGAACGCCGCGATATTGAAGCCGGTATGCGCGAACAGGCGCAAATGGCGGCTGACGCGATGATTGATGAATCTAACGAGCCGCCGCCTGCCATTTCAATATTCGATGCTGACTTTCACGAAGGCGTGGTCGGCATCGTGGCCTCGCGCATCAAGGACAAACTGCACCGCCCCACCTTTGTATTTGCCGCCAGCCAGGCACCCGGCAAAGCGCATGAGCTGAAAGGCTCGGGCCGGTCGATTCCAGGCTTTCACCTGCGTGATGCACTTGACCTGGTGGCCAAGCGCTGCCCCGGCGTGTTGTTGCGCTTTGGCGGCCACGCCATGGCAGCGGGCTGCACGATTAAAGAAGAGCACTTTGAGCAGTTTGAATTTGCGCTGCAACAGGTTGCCAGTGAATGGCTGGATGCCGCCACCTTGATGCGCCGCATCGCCACAGACGGCCCGCTGGCCGCCGAGTACCGCCGCACCGACATCGTCGATACCCTGCACAAAGAGGTCTGGGGCCAAGGCTTTGCAGCACCGACTTTCAGTGAAGAAGTCGAGGTGGTGTCACAGCGACTGGTGGCTGAAAAACACCTGGCGCTCAAGCTCAAACATCAGGGGCAGAGCGTCGATGGCATCTGGTTTGGCCATACCGAGCCACTGCCCGCCAGGGTCAAGCTGGCCTTCCGGCTGGATGCGGACGAGTGGCAGGGCGTACGCAGGGTACGATTTTTAGTTGAAGCGGCCGAGATTTAACCAAATTAACGTGGAGTATTGACTAATGAGTAGTTTAGACAACAAGAGAAGGGGTCAGGTCTAGAAACGATGGAATCTCACCCGTCTCGCCTGACAACCGCCCCTACCGTCGTGAAATGAATCCCAAAGTGGTTGGCAATTTGTTGGTAAGAATAAGCCCCTGTTGCATAGGCCGTCACGATAGCTGCATTTCTGCTTCATGCGTTGCACAAACGCTGCATCGCCCAGAAAAACTTTCCCCTTCAGGCTCGCCCAGGGCGAAGCGGCCTTGATGCCCTTTGCCACAAACTGCACGTAACGCGCTTGCGCCAGACC
>JBCKNC010000109.1:0-6774 GCA_038902915.1 Polaromonas sp. | reverse complement strand
CTACAAACCAGATAACTACAACTTAACGACTGCCGAGCAGCACAAATTTTTGTACTGCGCCGACTTTAAATATGGTGCCCATTCCGGGAATCGGACCCGGGACCTCTCCCTTACCAAGGGAGTGCTCTGCCACTGAGCCAAATGGGCCAAAAACCTAAAAAACCAACTCAATTCAGTCCAGCTCGAGGAAATTTCTTCACGCCACAAAAACTGACCTAATTGGAGCGGGGTAGGAGAATCGAACTCCTCGCTTTAGCTTGGAAGGCTAAGGTATTACCACTATACGAACCCCGCGCAAGCGCATTTCGTCAATATCAAAACACTCTCCAAAAGTATCCGCACAACTCACACAAAACGCAAAAGCGAGCGCCTTGCCTTCTGTTTCGCAAATACCCATCAAAGATCAATTACAAAAAGCAATTACAAAAAGTTATTTCACTGGTGGATGGGGCTGGATTCGAACCAGCGTACTCGTTAGAGGGCAGATTTACAGTCTGCTGCCATTAACCACTCGGCCACCCATCCTTCGAGAGAACCTCGGATTATGCCATATTTTTATGGCTCTGGAAGCTGGACAACAACGTCAGCCAACCAAGCCAGTTGCATGTCCTGACGCTGAGGCAAGGGATGGCGGAAAAGTCGGCCGTCTGCGCTGATGCCCAGCCGTACGTGGCCTTGGGCGGCGCGCAGCGCCCGATCAGCCCACGCACCAAATACGGGATTTAACCCCCACCCCAAGAGCACCGGGGTGGATGGGTTGGCAAACAGGGCGGTGCATTCGGCGTGGCGTGCGTCACAAAACAAACTGTGCTCGGGGTGATCGGCATAGCGTTGCAGTTTTTCCACAAATTCAGCGCTTTTGGGGGTGCGAAGGTCGCTCAGGTTCAGGATGCGGGCGTGCTGCCAGCCCAAGCCTTTGGCTTGCGCCGCCAGCAATAAGCGCATGATTTGGTACTGCGTGCGGTCGGGCACCGCAGCGGTAAAGCCTTGGCCGGCATTGGCATCCCACAACGTGATCAGATCATCTGACGGGCGTGAGCCGCCTGGGTTCATCATGACGACCAGCAAATCTGCCTCGCGGGTGACGATCTCTTCCAACCCCAGCGCCCGCGGGGCAATCTCTAGCCGGTCACGCAGTTGCTCGGGCACACCGGCGATACGCTTTTCGTAAAACCGCCCATACACCGCAAAGTGTTCCAGCAAGGCTTGCGCGTTGAGTTGCTCCACCGACAGTCCAGCCTATGCCCTACCAAACACTATTAAACAGCGCACCCAGCGCCACGCCCGGGTCTTCGGCACGCATGAAGGCTTCGCCAACCAAAAAGGCGTTGATGCTGGCAGCACGCAGCTTTTTCACATCATCAATGGTTGAAATACCGGACTCGGTGACCACAATACGACCCGCAGGCACGCTGGAGGCCAGGCTGATGCTGGTGTCCAGTGAGACTTCAAAAGTTTTCAGGTTACGGTTATTGATGCCGATCAGCGGCGTTTTGAGCTTGAGCGCACGGTCAAGCTCAAGCGCGTCATGCACCTCGACCAGCACAGCCATGTCCAGCGACATCGCCAGTGCCTCCATGTCTTTCATCTGGCTGTCGTCCAGGCAAGCGGCAATCAGCAGTATGCAGTCGGCACCCATCACGCGCGACTCGTAAATCTGGTAGTTATCGACCATGAAATCTTTGCGCAGCACCGGCAGACTGCACGATGCCCGCGCCTGCTTCAGGTAGTCGATGCTGCCCTGAAAAAACTGCTTGTCAGTCAGCACAGACAGACAGGCCGCACCGTATTCGGCATAGGTTTGCGCAATATCTGCGGGGATGAAGTCAGCGCGAAGCAGGCCTTTCGACGGGCTGGCTTTTTTGACTTCGGCAATCACAGCGGCTTTGCCAGAGGCGATTTTTGCGCGTATCGCGCCGACGAAGTCACGCGTCAACACGCGGGACTCGGCATCCTCACGCATCACCGCCAGCGGTTTGCGCCGGATGGCATCAAGGATTTCTGCGTGTTTGACGGCAACGATCTGGGCCAGGATGTCGGACATATTTAATGGGGCCTTATCAAGTCTCATTCCATTTTCAGATCGATAGGAGATTAGGCGTGGGTTATTGGGGTCAGAGCCCAATTTCGCTGCAGTGCAAGCACTGCACCCTACGGGCGAGCCAAAGGCTAGTCGAATTTGGGCTCTGACCCCAAAAACCCACGGCAAGGCGAAGCAACAACATATCGTATTGATCTGGAAATGGAATCAGGTAGCAAGTTGTTTGGAAAGTAGCACGAGTTGCTGCAGCTTGGCCTTGGCTGCGCCGGACTCAATCACGACGCGGGCCTTTTCGATACCGTCAGCTATCGAGTCAGCCACGTTTGCCGCATACAGCGCCGCACCAGCATTGAGTATGACGATATCGCGCGCCGCACCGGGCTCGTTGTTCAGCACCCCCATCAGCATGGCCTTGGACTGCTCGGGCGTTTCAACCCGCAGCGCGCGGTTGCTCGACATATTGAGCTTGAAGTCCTCGGGGTGGATTTCGTATTCGGTGATCTCGCCGTGGTGGAGTTCACCGACCACCGTGGCCGCGCCCAGGCTGATTTCGTCCATGCCGTCTTTGCCGTACACCACCAGCGCATGTTCAGCGCCCAGGCGCTGTAGCGCGCGAATCTGGATACCGACAAGATCAGAGTGAAAAACGCCCATCAAAATATTTGGCGCGCTCGCCGGGTTGGTCAGCGGCCCGAGGATGTTGAAGATGGTGCGCACGCCCAGCTCCTTGCGGATGGGCGCGACGTTTTTCATGGCCGGATGGTGGTTGGGCGCAAACATGAAGCCGACACCGACTTGCTCGATGCAGCGTGCAATCGCTTCTGGCGACAAATGGATATTGATGCCCAGCGCCTCGATCACATCGGCGCTGCCCGATTTGCTGCTAACGCTGCGCCCGCCATGCTTGCTAACCTTGGCACCCGCGCTTGCTGCGACAAACATCGAACAGGTCGAAATATTGAAGGTGTGCGAGCCATCGCCGCCAGTGCCGACAATGTCGACCAGATGCGTCTTGTCGGCCACATGGACCTTGGTCGAAAACTCGCGCATCACCTGCGCGGCGGCGGTGATCTCGCCAATGGTTTCTTTTTTTACCCGCAGGCCGGTAATGAAGGCGGCGATCATCACCGGCGACCACTCGCCGTTCATGATCTGGCGCACGATGTGCAGCATCTCATCGTGAAAAATCTCGCGGTGCTCGATGGTGCGCTGCAGGGCTTCTTGCGGAGTGATTTTGTGGGTATGCGACATGTTGGCTCCTGTTTTGGCTATTTTGCAGAGTTTTTGGGGTCAGAGCCCAAATTCGCCGAGCCGATGGCTCGCCCGGAGGGTGCGGTGCTAAGCACCGCAGCGAAATTGGTGTCTGACCCCAATAACTCCTCTGATTTAATAGCAATCATGATGCTTGCACCAGAAAATTCTTCAGCATCGCGTGGCCGTGTTCGGTGAGTATCGACTCCGGGTGAAACTGCACGCCTTGAATAGCCAGGGTCTTGTGCCGCACACCCATGATCTCGCCGTCATCTGTCCACGCCGTGACTTCAAGCACGTCAGGGCAGCTTGATTTTTCAATCGCCAGCGAGTGGTAGCGGCAGGCGGTGAATTGCTTGGGTAGCCCGGCAAACACGCCCTCCTGCGTGGTGCTGATGACGCTGGTTTTGCCATGCATCAGTTGCTGCGCCCGGATGATCTTCGCCCCAAAGGCCGCGCCAATCGCCTGATGTCCCAGGCACACGCCCAATATTGGCAACTTGCCCGCAAAATGCTGGATAGCGGCGACTGAAATACCCGCCTCATTCGGCGAGCACGGGCCAGGCGAAATCACAAGCCGGTCTGGCTTGTGGCTGGCGATGGCTTCAAGCGTGATCTCATCGTTGCGAAAGGTCAAAACCTCTGCACCCAGTTCACCAAAATACTGAACGATGTTGTAGGTAAAGCTATCGTAGTTGTCAATCATTAAAATTTTCATGATTTTCATGGGATTTCACTCCAACCCTTCTTCAACCAGCTCGGATGCCCGCAGCAAAGCCCGCGCCTTGGCCTCGGTTTCTTGCCATTCCAGCTCGGGCACCGAATCAGCCACCACACCTGCGGCTGCCTGCACATAGAGCATCTGATCCTTGATGATGCCGGTGCGAATGGCAATTGCCACGTCCATGTCGCCCGCATAGCTGAGGTAGCCGCAGGCGCCGCCATAGAGGCCGCGCTTGCTCGGCTCCAGTTGATCGATCAGCTCCATGGCGTGCACCTTGGGCGCGCCGGTGAGCGTGCCGGCTGGAAAGGTGGCGCGCAGCACGTCCATGCTGTTCAAGGGGTGACCGTCGGGGCCGTCAATCAGCGTGCCTTCGACGTTGCTTACGATGTGCATGACATGGCTGTAACGCTCCACGCTGAACGCCTCGGTCACTTTCACGCTGCCAATTTTGGCAATGCGGCCGATATCGTTGCGTGCCAGGTCGATCAGCATCACATGTTCGGCGCGTTCTTTGGGGTCGTTGATCAGCTCGACTTCGGCCGCCTTGTCGAGCTCCGCGCTGGCGCCGCGCGGCCGCGTGCCGGCCAGCGGTCGGATGGTGATTTTTTGTTCTGTTTTCCCGTCCAGCGTGATCTGCTCCTGCCGCACCAGGATTTCCGGCGAGGCCCCCACCACATGGAAATCACCAAAGTGGTAGTAATACATGTAGGGGCTGGGATTGAGCGCCCGCAGCGCGCGGTACAAGGACAGCGGCGATTCGGTGTAGCGCTTCTTGATGCGCTGGCCGACCTGCACCTGCATGAAGTCACCGCCCGCGATCAGCTCCTTGGCGCGCTCCACGGCGGCGATGTAATCGGCCTTGGCAAACTCGCGCTCGGCCGGGTAACTTTGCGTTGGTTTGACCACCGGTGCGCTGACCGATTGGCTGAGCTGGTCCTTGAGCTCGCGCAGACGCTTGGTGGCATTGGCATAGGCATCGGGTCGGACCGGGTCGGCATACACCATCAAATACAGCTTGCCCGACAGGTTGTCAATCACCGCCAGCTCTTCGCACTGCAGCAGCAAAATGTCGGGGCAGCCCAGCGTGTCGGGCGGGCAACTCGCCTCCAGCTTTTTCTCGATATAGCGCACCGTGTCGTAGCCAAAATACCCTGCCAGGCCACCGCAAAAGCGCGGCAGTCCGGGCCGCAGCGCCACCTTGAAGCGTTTTTGGTAGTCGCTGATAAAGTCCAGCGGGTTTTGCTTCGAGGTTTCAACCACCTTGCCGTCGGTGACCACCTCGACCACCGTGTCAAGCCCGAAACCCGATGCGCGAACCAAGGTGCGCGCAGGCAAACCGATAAAGCTGTAGCGGCCAAAACGCTCGCCACCGACCACCGATTCGAGCAGAAAGCTGTATTTGCCGCCGTCCTTGGAGTGCGCGAGTTTGAGGTAAAGCGAGAGTGGCGTTTCAAGATCGGCAAACGCTTCCAGCATCAGCGGAATGCGGTTGTAGCCCTGGCTGGCAAGGCTTTTGAATTCAAGTTCGGTCATCACGAAAGCATCCTTTCACGGGAGCAAGGGCGGGCAGCACTGTGTTGGTGAGAGTTATTGGGGTCAGACGCCAATTTCGCTGCGGTGCATCGCACCGCACCCTGCGGGCGAGCCAAAGGCTCGGCGAATTTGGACTCTGACCCCAATAACTCTCGGTGGCCGTATGAAAAAGTGGATGTAGCTGCTGAATGGATTCAAGCCGAGCAGTGTCAGCTTGCGAGCATCAGGCGGCTGTTGATGAGCAGCGCCGCCACAGCCAGGCTCCCTGGCTTGTATGGCCCGTGTGAATGGTGCGGTGGATGTGATGAATAAACATACTTCGCGAAGTGTATCAAACCCACGCTGTAGGTTCCGCAGTTACCCGCTGTGAACTGGTAGCGCATTCAGCGGTATCCTGAGATACGTAATACCGTTTTCATCAGGCGGCGGGAGTTGACCGGCTCGAACATTCACTTGAATCGATGGCAGGATGAGTGTCGGCACGTCGAGCGTTGCATCGCGCGCTGTACGCATTGCGACGAATTCTTCTTCGCTGATGCCGTCATGAACATGGATATTGCGGGCGCGCTGCTCGGCGACGGAAGTCTGCCACTTCGGCTCGCGCGAGCCTGGCGGGTAATCGTGACACACATACATCGTCGTCGCGGGCGGCAGGTCAAGCAGCCGCCGTATCGAACGATAGAGCTGATGGGCATTGCCACCGGGAAAATCTACCCGCGCGCTGCCTACATCGGGCATGAACAGCGTGTCACCCACGAACACTGAGCCGTCCACCAGATAGGCCATGTCAGCAGGCGTGTGGCCCGGCACCAAGAGTGCTGTGACCTCGACATCGCCAATGTTGAACTTTTCGCCGTCCTTGAACAAATGATCGAACTGGCTACCGTCGGGCAGGAAGGTGCGCTCGAGGTTGTAGAGTTTTTTGAAGGTAGCTTGCACCACGCGGATGTTCTCGCCGATGGCGATGCGCCCACCGATACGCTCCTGCAGATAACGCGCGCCTGACAAGTGGTCTGCATGAGCGTGCGTCTCCAAAATCCAATCCACCTGCAAGCCCTTAGCCCCCAAATAGGCAATCACCTGGTCGGCTGATGTGGAACTGGTGTGCCCGGATTTGAAATAGTAGTCCAGCACCGGGTCGATGACCGCGGCGCGGTGAGACGAATTGTCCCAAATCACATAGGTGATCGTTGAGGTCTTGTGGTCGAAGAACGCTTGGATCGTG
>JBCKNC010000108.1:0-6847 GCA_038902915.1 Polaromonas sp. | reverse complement strand
CTGGGCAGGCGTGCAGCCGCGGGCTAACGCGCGGTCGGCGTCCGCCTCTGCGAACCCGGGAGATGCTCCCCGCGTGCGGCCCGCTGCCGGGGCCAGGAGGGTAGTTCTGTCACGGCCCTTGGGTGTTCATGCAGGGCGGCACGCCACCAGGTCGATCAATGCGGACATGCCACCGTGCCCTTCGCCTTCGTCGATTTCCCGGTCGTACTCGTGCAGTTCAAGGATTTCGAGGGCGGCGAAGGCCTCACGCAGCAGCGTGACCGTATACATCTGCTCGGGAACCTTGGGGCCCCCGGTGCCATAGGGAATCTGCTCCGGCCGGTAGCCCTCGAGCAACAGCAGGCCGCCGGGTTTGAGTGCGCGGCAGATTCCAGCAAACATCCGCGCGCGTTCCGCGGGCGCGGCGAACTGGATGAAGATTGCCGCGATGATGTCGTACTGCCTCGCATCCCAGTCCCAGTCGGCAAGTTCCGCGACTCCGGGGTGGTAGCTGGCCGCCACGCCCCGCAACTGCGCGAGCCGGCGTGCTTTCTCGACGCCCACTGGAGAAAAATCGAAGCTGGTGACATCCAGACCATGACTGGCAAGCCACACGCCGTTACGGCCTTCGCCATCGGCAATCGACAGCGCCTGCAGGCCCGGTTTCAGCCGTGCGGCCTGCGAGGCTAGAAAGACATTGGGCTCTGTGCCAAAAACGTAGCCGCTGGCGGAAAAGCGCCCGTTCCAGCGCGTGAGTTCCGGATTTTCCTGCATGGGGTTTTCCACTTTCATCGAAGTTGACGGGGTGCCGCGAGGCTCACTCCTGATTGAAGGTCTTGCCTTCACCGGCCAGGCGCGCAAGCAACGGATACGGAAGGAAATTCAACCGCATGAGGCCAAGTATCCCACCAAAAATCGGCCTCATGCTGCCTCGAAAAACGTGCTGACCCTCAGTCGTCGGGTCGGCCTGATTGATTGCACAAGAATTTGAGCCCCATCATCGCAAACCACGCGCCGCGCTGCCCATGTACACAGCCCTACCCCGGTGCGGCCTTCGTCACCCATTACAGGTTCAGCAGGTTCACCACACTGGCGGGTTATCACCGTGAGCCTTGAAACAATGAAGATCGTGCGGGGCGCTGCCAAGACTGGATATTGTTGTCGGCGGCAAGACATAGCCCCACCATGAGAAACGCCCTTGTATGCCTGTTGCTGGCGCTGGCCTGAAAATAGCACGGGGTCAGGTCAATAGCACGGGGTCAGGTCTATAGTCGTAGCATGCATGGGCGTGCCGCCATCATCCCTGCACCAGCAATCCAGACAATTCCTGATAAGCCGGGAATTGCCTATCAATACTCACCAGTTGCGCTTGATGCTCAATAGCCGTGGCGATGATGATGCGATCAGCGGGGTCTTTGTGATGTTCTGGTAGTGAGACTGCGCACTCTGCGATTGTCCTTGATACCGGAATAACCGCTACACCGATGGCCTCGACCTGATTGAGCCAGTCAGTAACAGGCAGCTTGAGAACAATCCGCCCATGCTTCACAAGCCACGCCATTTCCCAGCAGGTCATTGCCGAGACGGCCAGAGATTCGGCTGTTTCGATAGCGTCTATCAGCTGTTGCCCGAGCTTGTCCGGTGTGCGGTTGACCCACCAGTAGAGGGCGTGAGTATCGAGAATGAGCATCAGGACAGTGCTTTCCAGTCGCTTTCCGGTGGCCCGTTCAGGATGTCGCCTTTTTCTTCGCCCATCCCCGCCAGCGCTATCGGCGGCGACCAGCGACCGGTCGGTTTTGCTGTTTCCCACATTACGATGACACGGGCGCGTTCGGCATGGGCAGGCAGGGCTGCATCCTGTATCACAAGACGGTGGTCGGCAATGGGTGCTGTCGTTTCAAGAGCTAACATGGTTGTGCCTCCTTATGGTGCTGACTTGCGATAAAGAAAAGCGCGGCGATGTTTGCAGCCTTCAGGTCGAACCACGATTTAAGCCACCAACAACTCATGCAGGCGTGAAGCCGTGATTTCCTGCACTTCGACGGATTCGAACAATCCGTCTGGATACAAGTAATCCTCGCCACTATCGTCGATCACCCGGAGCAAGCCGTGACTGTCGGTAGGTGCCAGCACTTCGTAAAGACGACCGAGCGTCAGGTCATCGGTGGAGATGTCCCCGCAATCTTCCCTCGAGATGCATACAACGAATTTCATAGCCACCCCGTAGACCAATTAAGCAGCCGTCGCTTCAAAAGCAGCGACCGGGATCGGGCGATTGACTGCAACTGACTTGCGAAGCGCTTTGATGCGCTCTATTTCGTGCATGGCTTGAGCAGAAAAGTAAGACTCGCCGCAACTTGGGCACGACCACATTGGAATAGCTTCAATGACCAGTAAGGCCGCTCCCTTGCCAAAACTACGGGTCACATGCTTGAGCCGGATGGAGGTGCTGCCGCAATGGGCGCAGTGGTGCTCAACAGAGGTAGACGGTGATGACGATGAGCCCGCCGGAAAAGCCGACTTTGACGACTGCTTCGGCGGACTCACCGTCCCTCGTGATGCCGGAGACAATGCATTTGACTTCACGGGTTTGAGCGTCGCGCTGGCGTGCAGTGATTGTCCCCGTGAGGACGATATTTTCAAGATCGAGGATGCAGAGGTGGTCATCTTCAAGTTCTTCGGCTGCGTGGGTTGAAACGACATAGTTCAGCGTACGAATAAGGTGGCGGAACTGGCTGATAGTTGCTTGGGCCATTACCTACAGTGTAAGAGCTATTGGGGTCAACCCCAATAACCCGGCAAGGCGAAGCAACAACATATCGTATTGATCTGGAAATGGAATTAGAAGTTCAGCGTGCGCTTGTCGACGGCCAACGCCGCTTCTTTGGTGGCTTCGCTAAGGGAAGGATGGGCGTGGCAGATGCGTGCAATGTCTTCACTGCTGGCGCGGAACTCCATCGCCACTACGCACTCGGCAATCAACTCGCTGGCCATCGGGCCAACAATGTGCACACCTAAAATTTCGTCCGTTACGGCATCAGCCAGCATTTTTACCATGCCGGTCGTGTCGCCCAGCGCGCGTGCCCGGCCGTTGGCCAGAAAGGGGAAGGTACCCGCCTTGTAGGCTTTTCCAGCAGCTTTAAGCTGTTCTTCGGTCTGCCCAACCCAGGCGATTTCCGGGCTGGTGTAGATCACCCACGGGATGGTGTTGAAGTTGACATGCCCGTGCTGCCCAGCGATGCGCTCGGCTACCGCAACGCCCTCTTCCTCAGCCTTGTGCGCCAGCATGGGGCCGCGCACTACATCGCCGATGGCCCATACATTGGGCAGACTGGTCTTGCAATCAGCATCGACCACAATCGCCCCACGCTCATCGAGCGCAAGGCCAACTGCTTCTGGCGCAAGGCCAATGGTGTTGGCAACGCGGCCAATCGAAATCATGAGCTTGTCGACTTCCAGCGTCTGGGCTTCGCCCTTGGCGTCAAGGTAAGCCACGCTGACACCCTTCTTGCTGTTCTTGATCTCGCCAACCTTGACACCCAGCTCAATCTTCAGGCCTTGCTTGACGAAAGCCTTGTACGCCTCTTTGGCGATCTGCTGGTCAACGGCGCCAAGAAAAGTCGGTAAGCCTTCAAGCACCGTAACTTCAGCACCCAGACGCCGCCAGACTGAGCCCATCTCCAAGCCAATCACGCCAGCGCCAATCAGGCCTAGCTTTTTTGGCACAGCGGTCATGCGAAGTGCACCGTCATTTGACAGAATAGTTTCTTCGTCAAACGGCGTACCCGGCAAAGTCCGTGCGTTCGAGCCCGTCGCCACAATGATGTGTTTCCCGGAAATCACTTCTTCAGTTACGCCCACAACTTTGATGTCATAAGCGTCATCTTTGGCCGCAGCAAAAGAGCCGCGACCATGGAAGAAAGTCACCTTGTTCTTTTTAAACAGGTACTGCACACCGTCGTTGTTCTGTTTGACCACGCTGTCTTTACGGTCAATCATTTTGGCCATGTCCAGGCTCAAACCCTTGACCTCAATGCCATGATCGGCAAAGTGATGCCCAGCCTGCTCATAGTGCTCAGACGACTGCAACAAGGCCTTTGAGGGAATGCAACCAACATTGGTACAAGTACCACCAAGCGCTGGGCCGCCCTTCTCGTTCTTCCACTCGTCAATACAGGCCACATTAAAGCCTAGCTGCGCTGCGCGAATGGCAGCGATATAGCCACCGGGGCCACCGCCGATGACGACGACATCAAATTGTTTGGACATGCGTAGCTTCCTTATATGTCAAACAACAAACGCACGGGATCTTCCAGCGCTTCCTTCATGGCCACCAGGCCCAGCACGGCTTCGCGGCCGTCGATGATGCGATGGTCGTAGCTCAGGGCGAAGTAGTTCATGGGGCGAACAACGACTTGGCCGTTTTCAACCACCGCGCGGTCCTTGGTGGCATGTACGCCGAGGATGGCGCTTTGTGGCGGGTTGATGATGGGAGTCGAGAGCATGGAGCCGAACACGCCACCGTTGGAAATCGAGAACGTGCCGCCGGTCATCTCCTCGATGCTGAGCTTACCGTCACGCGCCTTGGCAGCGTACTCGGCAATCTTCTTCTCGATGTCGGCAAAGCTCATCTGGTCGGCGTTACGCAGGATCGGCACCACCAGACCACGCGGTGAACCGACCGCGATGCCGATGTCGAAGTAGCCGTGGTAAACCACGTCGTTGCCATCAACCGACGCATTGAGCACCGGGTATTTTTTCAGCGCATGCACCGCCGCCTTGACGAAAAAGCTCATGAAGCCAAGTTTGACGGCGTGCTCTTTTTCAAACTTTTCCTGGAAGCGCTTGCGCATGTCCATGACTGGAGCCATGTTGACTTCATTGAAAGTCGTAAGAATGGCGTTGGTCGATTGGGATTGCAGCAGGCGCTCGGCGATGCGGGCACGCAGACGGCTCATGGGCACGCGCTGCTCGGGGCGTTCGCCCAGGAAAAGGGAAGGCGGCGACGCCGGCATCTGCGGCAGCACTGTGGTCGGCATCTGCGGCAGCACTGTGGTCGGCATCTGCGGCAGCACCGTGGTCGGCACCCCGGTTGAGATGGCAGCGGGCGCGGCAGCCTGAGCGGCGCCGGAGGCCACGGTGGCCAGCACATCGCCCTTGGTGACACGACCATCCTTGCCCGTTCCGACCACGGAACCGGAGGCCAGCTTGTTGTCGGCCATCAGCTTGGCCGCCGACGGCATCAGTACGTCGGCTTTCGAGCCAGCGGCGGGTGATGCAGCGGGCGCCGGGGCGGCCGCCTTGCCTTCGGTGTCGATACGGGCAATCAACTGCTCGGCCAGCACGATGCCGCCGTCGCCGACCAGAACTTCAACCAGCACGCCGGCGGCGGGGGCCGGCACTTCGAGCACGACCTTGTCGGTTTCGATTTCGATCAGGATTTCATCAATAGCGACTGCATCGCCAACTTTTTTCTTCCACTGCAACATCGTTGCTTCCGCCACGGATTCAGACAGCTGGGGGACTTTTACTTCTACGATAGCCATGTTTTTCTTTCAGTATGGGTTTTTGGGGTTTGCTGGCAGCCTTACTTGGTTAGCAAAAATCCTTTGAGCTTGCCAAATGCGCCGTCCACCAGCGCTTTTTGCTGCTCTTGATGCAAATACGAATAACCCACGGCTGGCGATGCCGAAGCTGCGCGGCCCGAATGGGCCAAGCAAACGCATGGGGTCAGGTCTTGCAATCACGCATGCAGCGTAACAAATAAAGCCCGAAAGCAGGGGTCAGGTCATGGTGCGTGGAATAGAGCGGGTGGACCAGATGTTTGTGCTCCTATCGATATGAAAATGAAATAACCCGTGACGGGACTGGTGCGCGCCGCCTACGAGGCTGAACTCGTCACGCGGGGTTACCTGAGTGACCCCTCGCAGTTGCGTGCGCTCGATGCGCTGGAGCGCTGTGCGACGCAATGGGCGGCCTACAAGGTGCAGCGCTCCAACGCCTTGAAAAAGCTCATCAACCACCCGGATGTACCGCGCGGCGTTTATATGTACGGCGGGGTGGGGCGTGGTAAGAGCTTTTTGATGGACTGCTTTTACGGTGCCGTGCCCATCAAACGCAAAACTCGGCTGCATTTCCATGAGTTCATGCGCGAGGTACACCGGGAGTTGCGTGACCTGCAGGGCACCGTCAACCCGCTGGACGAGCTGGGCAAGCGGATCGCCAAACGCTACCGCCTGATTTGTTTTGATGAATTTCACGTTGCAGACATCACCGACGCGATGATCCTGCACCGCTTACTGCTCGCCTTGTTTGAAAATGGCGTGGGCTTCATCACGACATCGAATTTCAAGCCCGATGACCTGTACCCGGACGGCATGCACAGGGCCCGCGTGTTGCCGGCCATAGAACTTCTGAAGGACAAGCTGGAAGTATTGAGCGTGGACAACGGCACGGACTACCGGCGGCGCACCTTGGAGCAGCTCACGCTGTACCACAGCCCGCTTGGCCCCAATGCTGATGCAGAAATGAGCGAGTCCTTCAACAAGCTCGCCGAATCACAAGACGAAAATCCGGTGTTGCAAATTGAATCGCGCCAAATACAGGCGCGACGCAAGGCGGGCGGTGTGGTCTGGTTTGATTTCAAAACGCTGTGTGGCGGGCCACGCTCGCAAAATGACTATCTTGAGATAGCCACGCAGTTTCACGCGGTGCTGCTCAGTGATGTACCAGCCATGCCGGTGCGTATGGCCTCGCAAGCCAGGCGCTTTACCTGGCTGATAGAGGTGCTTTACGACAGGCGTGTCAAACTCATCATGTCAGCAGAAGTTTTGCCCGAAGCGTTGTACACCGAAGGACCATTGGCCCA
>JBCKNC010000107.1:0-7258 GCA_038902915.1 Polaromonas sp. | reverse complement strand
AGGGTTTTGCAGGGGCGCCTAATGATGAGGCATGGTGGCACCGACAAAGCCGCGCTCTTGCGCAAACCAGGCCAGCACGGGGATGGCGCCCGGCAGCACAGGCCGCACCGTGACGGGCAGCGACTGCCAGGCAAACGACTGGCCTTCGCGCATGTGCAGCTCGCCCGTCCACTCGAACACCTTGCAGAAGTTGAGCCGCACCAGCGCATGCGGGTAGTCAACCAGCTCGGTCTTCCATCGGTGTGCTTGCACGATGGTGATGCCGATTTCTTCTTGCAACTCGCGGCGCAGCGCCTGGCTTATGCTCTCGCCTGCTTCCAGCTTGCCGCCCGGGAACTCCCAATAGCCTGCGTAGACTTTGCCTGCGGGGCGCGAGGTGAGAAGGAAGTCGCCGTTGGGCCGAATCAGCACGCCTACCGCTACATCGACTACTTTGCGATCCTTACCGCTGGTAGCCCCTTCACGCGGACGATCTCCATCGGCTACGAGTACCTGCGCCGTCATTGCATCAGCCTTAAGACTGTTTTCCGACGTAGTCTCTCGCGAACTGGTAGGCAACGCGCCCACTGCGCGAGCCGCGCTCCAGTGCCCACACCAGCGATGCCGGGCGGGCAGCAGCGATGGCTGTAGCATCAACGCCAAATGACGACAGCCACTGGGCGGTAATGGTCAAGTATTCATCCTGTGTGAACGGGTAAAAACTGATCCACAAACCAAAACGCTCAGCGAGTGAGTTTTTTTCTTCAACCGTCTCACCGGGGTGTACCTCACCGTCTTCGTTGTGGGTGTAGCTCAGGTTATCGGCCATTTTTTGCGGCAGCAAATGGCGACGGTTGCTGGTGGCGTAGATCACCACGTTGGGCGATGCGGCTGATACCGAGCCGTCAAGAATCGACTTGAGTGCCTTGTAGCCCGGCTCGCCGTCTTCAAAGCTCAGGTCATCGCAGAACACAATGAATTTTTCCCTCAAGCTTGACACCACATCGACGATGTCGGGCAAGTCAACCAGGTCAGCTTTGTCAACCTCGATCAGGCGCAAGCCGCGCGCTGAGTATTCATTTAAACAAGCCTTGATGAGTGACGACTTGCCGGTGCCGCGTGCGCCCGTCAGCAGCACGTTATTGGCCGGTTTGCCGTTTACAAATTGCTCGGTATTGCACCTGATTTTTTCTTTTTGATCGTCGATTTCTTTCAGGTCACTCAAGTCCATCGCACCGACGTGGTGTACCGGTTCAAGCGCGCCATGACCAGTGCTGCGCTTGCGGTAGCGATAGGCCACCGAGGCGCTCCAGTCGGGTGCAGTGAGCGGCTGCGGCAGCACGGACTCGATACGGGTCATCAAGGACTCAAACCGCGCCATCACTTTTTCAAATTGTTCGTTCATATTCAGGGTACTTCTAGAAATTCAGATTTTCGGGATGAAGTGCAAGGCGCGTGTCGCATCGCCCTTTGGGTTCATGCGAGGGTCGGAGGGTTTTTGGGGTCAGAGTCCAAATTCATCGTGCCCTTGGCGCGCCCTTCGGGTGCGATGCTTTGCATCGTAATGAAATTGGCGTCTGACCCCAATAACCCTCCGCGCAACGCCGCAATTCGTCCGAAAAATGAATTTATAGAAGTGCCCTTCAGCTTCTGTAATCGGCGTTGATCTTGACATAGTCATAAGACAAATCACAAGTCCAGACCGTATCCGCTGCGGTTCCACGGCCCAGCACCACGCGCACCGTGATCTCGCTCTGCTTCATCACACGCTGAGCGTCGGCCTCGACGTAGTCCACATGCCTGCCGCCGTTTTTGGCGACCAGCACGTCGTCAAGGTACAAATCAATTTTGGTTTGATCCAAGTCATCAATGCCTGCGTAACCCACGGCAGCGAGGATGCGGCCAAGATTTGGGTCACTGGCAAAAAAGGCGGTTTTAACTAAGGGCGAATGCGCGATGGCATAGGCCACTTTGCGGCACTCGTCGCCCGTTTTGCCGCCTTCAACTGCGATGGTGATGAACTTGGTTGCGCCTTCGCCATCGCGGACTATGGCCTGCGCGAGCGACTTTGCAATGTCCATCATGGCTGCGCGCAGGGTTTTGCCGTCAGCGCTGTCCAGCGATGTGATGGGCGCGTGCTGTGCCTTGTTGCTGGCAATCACCACAAACGAATCATTGGTTGACGTATCACCATCAACGGTGACGCGGTTGAACGAGCCTTCAGCTATCTCTTTTGCCAGCTGCGGCATCACGCCCTGCACCACACAGGCATCGGTCGCCAAAAAGCCCAGCATGGTCGCCATATTGGGACGTATCATGCCCGCGCCTTTGGCTGTGCCGGTGATGGTGATTGACTGGCCACCGAGTTGGATGCGTTTCGAGAACGCCTTGGCCACCGTGTCGGTGGTCATGATGGCTTCGGCAGCGTTGGCCCAGTTATCTTCTTTAGCATCCGCAATGGCTGTAGGCAGGCCAGCAGCGATGCGGTCATGCGGCAGCGGCTCCATGATGACACCGGTAGAAAACGGCAGGATTTGCTCGGGTGCCAGATTCAGTTCACGGGCCAGCGCAATGCAGGTGGCGTGCGCGCGATGCAACCCGTCTTCGCCCGTGCCAGCATTGGCATTGCCGGTGTTGATGACCATGGCGCGAATACCAAAGCTCTGGCCAGCATTTTTGGCCAGGTGTTCGCGGCAAAGCTGCACGGGCGCGGCACAAAAACGGTTTTGTGTGAACACCGCGCCCACTGATGCGCCTGCGTCTAATAGCATGACCGCCAGATCTTTGCGATGGGCCTTACGTATGCCCGCCTCGGTAATGCCCCAACGCACACCGGGCACAGGGTAAAGGTCAGCTGCAGGCGTGGCTACGAGATTGACGGGCATCCGATGACTCCAAAAACGAAAAAGTTGTCGACGTGAATCAGACGCTAAGAGAATGCTGAACTGAACGCTGAACTGAACGTTTCAAGTCAGCTTGCCGTGGCATAGCTTGAATTTTTTACCCGATCCGCAAGGGCAACGGTCGTTGCGTCCCACGCGCGGCACGGCGCCGGCTGGCAAGGCCTGCTTGTAGCGATGCGATTCTTCGCCAACGGTGGTTTCCACTTCGCCGGTTGCGGTCGGCGCGGTGTAGGTCACATTGGCAATATTTTCAGCCCTGGTTTCCATGTCTTCGGCGGCTTGCTCCAATTGCTCGCCCGACTGGATCTTGACCGTCATCAGGATTTTGGTGACTTCGTTTTTCACACTGTCAAGCAACTGACCAAACAGCTCGAAGGCTTCGCGCTTGTATTCCTGCTTGGGCTGCTTTTGCGCATAGCCGCGCAGGTGAATGCCCTTGCGCAGGTAGTCGAGCGAACTTAAATGTTCACGCCAGTGCGTGTCTATGCTTTGCAGCAGCACGATGCGCTCAAACTGTAAAAAGTTTTCTTCACCAATTTTGTCCAGCTTGTCGGCAAAGGCCGCATTGGCTGCGGCAATCACTTTTTCAAGAATGCCTTCGTCGGTGATGGCGGCTGCGTCTTCCAGCTCCTTGGTCAATGGCACATCAATCTGCCATTCGTCCAGCAATACTTTTTGCAGGCCTGCAATGTCCCACTGCTCTTCAACACTTTCAACCGGCACGTACTGCCGTGTCAGGTCGGTAAAGCAGCCTTCGCGCAGCGACTCGATCTGCCCCTTCAGGCTGGCCGCGTCCATGATGTCGTTGCGCTGCTGGTAAATCACCTTGCGCTGGTCGTTGGCTACGTCGTCGTATTCAAGCAGTTGCTTGCGAATGTCGAAGTTGCGCGCCTCAACCTTGCGCTGGGCGGATTCAATGCTGCGCGTCACGATGCCGGCTTCAATGGCCTCGCCATCGGGCATCTTCAGCCGCTCCATGATGGCCTTGACACGATCACCCGCAAAAATGCGCATCAGCGGGTCGTCAAGGCTTAAGAAAAAGCGCGATGAACCAGGGTCACCCTGACGACCAGAGCGGCCACGCAACTGGTTGTCGATGCGGCGTGACTCATGGCGCTCAGTAGCGATGATGCGCAGGCCGCCCAGGGCCTTGACCTGCTCATGGTCCAGCGCCCACTGCGCGCGCAGGCGCGCTATTTCAGCCTGCCTGACGTCTGCATCGAGCGACTCATCGGCCTCGACCGCTTCAACCAGTTTCTCAACGTTGCCGCCAAGCACGATGTCGGTGCCGCGCCCGGCCATGTTGGTCGCAATCGTGATCATGCCGGCGCTACCGGCCTGGGCGACGATATCGGCCTCACGCGCATGTTGCTTGGCGTTAAGCACCTGGTGCGGGAGCTTTTCTTTCTCCAGCAGCTGGTCGATGATCTCGGAGTTTTCAATCGATGTGGTGCCGACCAGCACCGGCTGGCCGCGCTCGTAGCAGTCGCGAATGTCCTTGATGGCCGCTTCGTATTTTTCACGTGTGGTTTTGTAGACACGATCCAGCTGATCTTCACGCCGGCTCGGGCGGTTCGGCGGGATGACGCTGGTCTCTAGGCCATAAATTTCAGAGAACTCATAGGCCTCGGTGTCAGCCGTTCCGGTCATGCCGGCCAGCTTGCCGTAGAGGCGGAAATAGTTCTGGAAGGTGATGGATGCCAGCGTCTGGTTTTCTGCCTGAATCGGCACGTCTTCCTTGGCTTCAACCGCCTGATGCAGGCCTTCACTCCAGCGGCGACCGGTCATTAAACGGCCCGTGAATTCATCGACGATGACGACTTCAGGCGAGCCGTCTTCGCCTTTTTGCACCACATAGTGCTGGTCGCGGCGGTACAGGTGGTTGGCGCGCAGTGCTGCATACAGGTGATGCATCAACTGGATATTGGCCGGGTCATACAGCGTGGCACCCTCGGGAATCAGAGCGAGGTTGAACAATATGCGCTCGGCATTTTCATGGCCCTGTTCGGTCAGAAACACCTGCTGGGTTTTTTCATCGAGTGTGAAGTCGCCTGGTTTCGTCACGCCTTCGCCGGTGCGCGGGTCAGCTTCGCCTTCCTGGCGCGTGAGCTCTGGCACAACCTTGTTCATGGCCACATACATGTCGGTATGGTCTTCGGCCTGGCCGCTGATGATAAGCGGCGTACGGGCTTCGTCGATCAGTATCGAGTCCACCTCATCGACGATGGCGTAGTTCAGGCCGCGCTGCACGCGGTCTGCCACTTCATAGACCATATTGTCGCGCAGGTAGTCAAAGCCGTATTCGTTGTTGGTGCCGTAGATGATGTCGCACTGGTAGGCGGCCTGCTTTTCTGCGCGCGACATGGTGGGCAGATTGATGCCAACTGTCAAGCCCAGGTAGTTGTAGAGCTTGCCCATCCAGAGTGCATCGCGATTGGCGAGGTAGTCATTGACCGTCACCACATGCACGCCCTTGCCAGTCAGGGCATTGAGGTAAACCGGCAGGGTTGCCGTGAGCGTTTTGCCCTCGCCGGTACCCATCTCGGAAATCTTGCCGTTGTGTAGCGTCATGCCGCCCAGCATCTGCACATCAAAGTGGCGCATCTTCATCACGCGTTTGCAGCCTTCTCGAACGACTGCAAACACCTCAGGAAGAATGGCATCAAGGGTTTCGCCTGCCGCTACGCGATCAATGAACTCCCGGGTTTTGGCGCGCAATTGAGATTCGTCGAGCTTTTCATACTGCGGCTCCAGCGCATTGATGCGCTCTATGGTTTTGCGGTAACTTTTAAGCAGCCTGTCATTGCGGCTGCCGAAGATTTTGGTCAGGATAGTGAAAGCCATAAATGCGAGGCCGCGTTGCAACCCCCGTGAGTTGGCAATGCGGCCGAAATCCCTTCATTGATACGGACTTAGGTGTGGGCGCTGTCGGTTAGTTCAACCGTGCGCAAACCCCTGATTTTACCTGCTATGGGGCACTTATTTTGGACATCTATTTTGGATGCCGCAATTGTGTACCCGCAGATGACAGCGTCGAGGTGCTGGAAGATGCAAGCTGATTGGCCGGCATCTTTTGCCCGGCCATGAGGAATTTTTGCGGGTCCTGAAAAACGCCTTGCACCAGCACTTCAAAGTGCAGATGCGAGCCCGTCGAACGCCCTGTGCTGCCCACTTCGGCTATTTTTTGACCACGCTTGACCAGATCGCCTTTTTTGACAAACACCCTAGAAGCATGGGCGTAGCGCGTGACCAGATCATTGCCGTGGTCAATTTCGACCATGTTCCCATAGGCGAAATGGTATTCCTGCACCAGCACAACACCGCCAGCAGCAGCCACGATGGGCGTGCCCTGCCCCGAAGGAAAGTCCAGCCCCGTATGCAGCGCCGACTGCCCGTTGACAGGGTCGATGCGCCAGCCGAACGATGAACCCAGAGTACCGCCCGCTACGGGCTGCTGCGTAGGCAGCATGAGTTTTTTGATTTTCTGGTCAAAAAGGCGCGACTCCATGACGGTCATCAGGTCAACCCGCTGGTCTGTCAGCTTGTCGAGATCAGCCAGCGTGGCCTGCAGTTCTTCCATCGTCAGGGATCGGCTACCGACCAGCGCGCCACCGCTGCCCATGCTGGATTTGATGTCACCCAGATTGAGGCCCGCCAGACCCGAGACGCGCTCGCTCAGGGTTTCAAGCTGCACCATCTTGGCCTGCATCTCACCCAGCCGCTTGGCCATCACGTCGAGGTTTTCGCGCATGAAGCGATCGCGTTGCTCGAACTCGTCTTTGACCACCAGCTTGAGCAGTGAGCCGACCACAGGCCAGCCCTCGCGCGCGCCCTTCAAAAACACCCAGTGGTACAAACCGGCAGCCACCACCATCAAGGCAAAGGCCGCTACAAAACCCGCAACCACCAGTTTGGTACCGCTTAAATATATTGCCCGACTTTTAGCCAGCCAGGCATCTGTGATGATTAAATGCACTTGAAGTAATCCTTATGCTCTTTAAAAGTTTGACTAGCGGGCAGTCTGTCCAGTGAACCAGAAATTCAATCTACCCAAAACCATACCGGTACGGCTCGCAATCACGGCCCACCAGGCAGTTGAAAACTCGCCGACCATTGGACACCTGACCAGGCTGGTCAGGGAGTCCAGCGCCCGACTTGCTGCCATTGAGTCGCTGATTCCCGAAACCCTGCGCCCTGCGGTCAAAGCTGGCCCGATTGATGGCGAAACCTGGTGCCTGCTGGTCCAGGGAAACGCCGCCGCAGCCAAAGTCCGCCAACTCATTCCCCGCATTCAATCTCGTCTTTTGCAGGAAGGGTGGAAGGTTACATCAATTCGGCTGAAGATACTAATAGCCAAAAAGTAGTACTAGATGAGA
>JBCKNC010000106.1:0-7386 GCA_038902915.1 Polaromonas sp. | reverse complement strand
ATAGTCTTGCGGTTATTAATTCTAAAACTTAAAACAAAACCCGCGCTCCTTTTAAAGCGTATTTAGTAAACAGCCCGGGCTTTTCGTTTAATACTAAAGGCGAAACAATATCCACTGCATCGCTCATCATCCGGTACGAGCGTTGGATGCGCTTTCCATTCGGCAGGTTTTTCATTCCGTAAAGAGCCATTGCAAAGAAATGTCGAAGCAATAAGTTCTGGTCGCGCGAGATAGCCGACAAAAGCGAAACCGGTTCTTCGGCATACAGTCCTCCGCGTTTCAGATAGTCGTAGCAGGCGGTTTTCAAATCTTCATTGCGTATTACTCCATACAAAGCATCTGCAAGAATATTGATAGTGGCATCCTTCTTATGCCGTGTTTTATAAAATTGTTGAACCACAGAATCAATGTCGGGTGTCCGATGGCCGATGTCCGATGAAATACAAACGGCTGTTACATCGGACTTCCGACTTCGGACATCGGACTTCACCAACAAATCTCCCAGCAACTTTATATCCGTAAAAGCCACCGTCATACCTCCACCGGTAAGCGGGTGACGCATGTTGAGCGAATCGCCAAGCAAAACTGTCCCTGCTTTGAATACAGGCTTTGCCGGTATATAGTGATTGGGCATTACCTTGAATTTGCCTTCCTCTATTGCTTTCATAAATGAAGGATGAACAGATGAAGGCAACTGAGGAAGAATGGTATTGGTTAAATAATCCATTAGCTCTGGGGATTTACGCGGTGCTTCTGACTGCGGAAAATCAATCAGTATTCTTGTTTCGGAAGAAGAGATGGGATATATTAAACAAAGCGATGGTTGCGCAACTATCACATGATCATAATTAGGATAAGGCAGTGTGCAGTCTTTAAGAATAATGCCCAGGGAAAAACTGCTTACCTGCTTGTTGCTTTCAGCCAGTTTTTCGCGGAAAAGTGAAAAGATTCCATCGCATACCACTGTAAGCGATGCATGAATTTCTTTTTCTTCCTTCTCCTGTTTGGTAATGTATTTTATGCCTGTTACTCTGCCATCCGTTTCTATCAGTTGCGAAGCTGTGCCTTCTATAACGGTAACCGAAGGAAGGCTTTTGATGTGCTCCCGAATCTTCTGGACAAATTTATGACTTCGGAATCCGTAGCCGGTTACACTTTTATTTTTTTCGGTAGAATAAGAAATTTGAAAAGCATCGCCGTTCATAAACAAGCCATATCCGTAAACGGGCTGTGCATCGAAACCCTCCAGCAGTTCTTTCAAACCCATATCTTTCAACATCTGCACTCCGCCCGGCTGCAGCAACTCACCCACTATCCTTTCCTGCTCCGAAAGATTCTTCTCAATCACGCATACCTTGATTCCGTATTTGCCTAGGTAAGCAGCTAAAGTGCCTCCCGCTACACCGGCTCCTATGATGCAGACATCATAAATTTCAGATTCCTGGTTCATCATTTTACAAAAGGTTTCCTGAATCCGTGACTTCATGGTGAGTAAATCCTGATTTCCCTATTGAAATTAAGCACTTTAGCCTCCAACTTCAGTTCACCCTGAAGGTGAGCCCAAGATGATCGACTTTATTGTCAAAAAACTGCCCTACGACCTCAGCTCCCACGCTGGACTGGCATTTGTTGGCAAGTATTTCACGCAAATCAATTTTAACTCCATGATAGATCCGGCTTTCCCGATTCGCTCTGGCAACACTAACAGCGACATCGTCAAAAGCTACTTGGCCCTGCTGTGTCTGGGCAAAAACGACTTCTAGCGAAAAGAGAACTTCCGCGATGATAGTTTCTTCATGCGCGCTCTTGGTTTGGAGTCGGTTGGCAATCGGGCCCCACTGTGCGTCAGCGCCTTGATACCCACGCTGCTTCCTGGTTTGACCTGGTCGCCCAGATGAACCAAAAGCTGCTGAGCAGTCGCATCAACGGCAAGGCTATTAACTTCGGCACGCTCGCTTGCGGCTACACTGCCGTTGATCTGGATACCTTTGCCATGGACTCACGGCCCAAGCCAATGCGCTCGGGCGTGAGATCGCCTTCCTCATCAAGTGGAACCCGCGCAGAGCGCCGGTGGAGGCGCTTGCTGGTGTCAAGGTGACTGACACCGACACACAGTGGGTGATTCATCGTCCGGGAAAACGCGAATGCATCTGGCAAGAAGCCATGGAATTGGCCGATGTTGGCAGTCAGGCCAACCCGGCCCGGCGGGTCTACCACCTGACCGAGCGCACCATTGACAAGCACGGTGTCGTGTTGCTGTTGCCCGAGTATGTGCTTGAAGGCTGGACGACGACGTTGCCAGAGCGCCTCGAGGCGGCAGACATCATCGCCTTGTACTGTGACCATACCACCCATGAGCAGTTTCATTCGGAGTTCAAGATCGATATGGATCTGGAGCGCCTGCCCTCGGGCAAGTTCGATACCAACTACCTAGTGTGTCAGCTGGCGGCAGTGGCGATGAACCTGCTGCGCCTGATTGGCCAGAACACGCTGCACGAACCAGATGCACCGGTGCGTCACGCTGCCAAGCGCAGGCGCATCAAGACGGTGATGCAGGAGATAATGCTCAAGACTGCGCGCATGATCAAGCATGCCGGACGCTGGATTTTGGGCTTGGGTGAGAGCGACAGTGGCTTCCAGGGTTCGACAGCTAATGATGTAAGTACCTTGATTTCATTGGGTTTGGCTTTAAAACGTGCCCCTACAAGAGGCTCCATTGTCGATTTGCAGAAGGTTTTTCGTGGATGAACTGATTTTTCTAGGTTAAATGGATGTTATCTGTTGCTCAACTAAATCAAAAGTCACTTCATAAAAATCTATGCTGAATGTAAAATCTGGTTGGAAAAACTGGCAACTACTCACTGAAAAGGGTCGGCAAATTTGGGCATTCAAGCCCGGCTCAAACAGTATCAATGAGCATCTGCAAAATGCCGATAACATCTCGGACGAAGAAATAACACAATTTACTGAAGATTTTAAGTTTGACAAATTCAGCAATCCCAATTCCGGCGATAAGGTTTACAGACATGCAGCCATTAACGCGAAGTTCCGGGAATTTACCGGGCGCATCCCGCAATTAGGGAACCCAGAAGAGCAAAAAGTTACTGATGCGCTTATCAAAGGCATGAACTACTATGCTTATTTGCAAAGTGAAGAGGGGCATTGGCCAGGTGATTATGGTGGCCCGTTATTTCTTTTACCCGGCTTGCTGATTGTCTCTTATATTTCTGATACACCGTTTCCCAAAGCGCATCGGGAGATGATGAAGATTTCTTTATTCAATCATCAAAATAAAGATGCCGGCTGGGGCATACATATTGAGGGTGAATCAACGATGTTTGGCACCGTATTGCAATATGTGTCATTGCGCATTCTGGGCGTAGATAAAAATCATGCGTGTTTAGTCAACGCCAGGACGTGGATCAAAAACAATGGCGGTGCAACCGGTATCCCCTCCTGGGGAAAGTTTTATCTTTCTATTTTGAATTGTTATGACTGGCAAGGTTTTAACAGCCTGTTTCCTGAAATGTGGTTATTCCCAAAATGGCTGCCAGTCCATCCCTGGCGCTACTGGTGTCATACCCGCATGGTTTACTTGCCGATGGCCTATTGCTATGCGCAGCGAATTAAAGCGTCCGAAAATGAACTGATTTTGTCATTAAGAACGGAACTTTATAACGAAGATTTCGCCTCTATTAACTGGCCGGAACAACGTAATGCAGTTTGCGAGAAAGATTGTTACACGACGCCATCTCCGGTACTGAAGTGGATGAACTTTTTCGCCAATAACTATGAAAAATTCAAAGGGTCCTGGTTAAGAAAAAGGGTCACAGACTATATTTTAAAATATCTCAATGCTGAAGATGAGCAAACCAATTACATCAATATAGGCCCCGTCAATAAAGCCATCAATTCTATTTGTATCTGGCATGCCTATGGCAAAGATTCTGTGCAGTTTAAAAAGCATGTGGCACGCTGGTATGATTATTTATGGGTCGCTGAAGATGGCATGAAAATGAATGGCTACAATGGATCGCAGCTTTGGGATACCGCTTTTGCAAGCCGCGCCATGCTGGAAAGTGACTTGGGCAAACTATTCCCTGCGACGATTGCAAAAAGCTGTCAGTTTATCGATCTGTCGCAAATCAAAGCTGAACACTCGACGCATGCCGATTTTTTCCGTCATCCAATGATAGGCAGTTGGCCTTTTTCAACGGCTGAACAAGGCTGGCCGGTTGCAGATTGCACGGCGGAGGGTTTAAGCGCCGCTTTAGCCATTCATCATTCAGGCCTGGTTGAACCGGCGATTGATGAACAACGTATTAAACAGGCTGTCAATGTAATCTTTTCTTACCAAAATACTGACGGCGGCTGGGCAACTTATGAATTGACACGCGCACCTAAATGGCTGGAAAAGCTCAATCCTTCTGAAGTGTTTGCCGATATAATGATTGACTATTCATGGACGGAATGTACTGCGGCTTGTGTTATCTCTTTGCTGGAAATTCAGAAAACTTATCCCGACTTTAAAAACAGCGAAATACGCAAAGCGATTAGCGCGGGACTCAATTTTATCCTCAAGCAACAAAAGCCCGATGGCTCCTGGTATGGCGGCTGGGCAGTCTGTTTTACCTATGCTACCTGGTTTGGCGTGGAAGCGCTCAGTAAGGCCAAGGGTAAGGGTTATGAAGACGACGGGATTTTAACGGCCAGCATAAACAAAGCTTGCGTCTTTTTAGTTGACAAACAAAAAGCGGATGGCGGCTGGGGAGAGACTTTCGAATCCTGTTCCAAACTGGTTTATACCGAGGCGGCGAAGTCTCAAGTAGTTAATACCGCCTGGGCGTTGCTGACACTAATGGCCGCTGATTTTGGCGATAAAAAAGTTATCGAAACAGGTATCAATGTATTGTTGGACAGACAAACCACTATCGGCGATTGGCCACAGGAAAATATTTCCGGCGTTTTTAATTATAACTGCATGATCACCTATGCTAATTATAGGAACATCTTTCCTGTCTGGGCGTTGAGTCGATATTGTAGATATTATGTTCAGGGATGATAAAAGAATCAACGCCGTTTAAGTTATTTGTACCAAGTAGTGTCTGCGCCGATTGAATTCTGACCCACCCTGCCGATTCAATATTGACCCAGGACGGATAGTTGCATTTTGAATTAGCAACTGTGGATAAGTGTACTCAGTGTCCGGTTTTTTGCTTCCCCTTGTTGTTGGTTATCGCCAGGGCAATGGAGTGAAGGGCGTAGCCCGTAACGCAATTGCCCTGGCTTGTTTCACTCAGAAAGGATCTGCACCCCCGAGTTCGACAGTTAAACGCGTAAGTTGTTGATTTATATAGGGGTGCGAGTCAATCGCTCCACTACAAACGGTCTGGAGGAGTGTTTTAGGTGGATTTCTTGGTGATTTTTGACGTTTCTGGATGCCATTACTATAACTTGAAGAGAAAAGAATGCCAAATTGTTCTGAAAATATCAAATAGTGCCATTACAACATTTTCAAAATATCACTGCTAACCCGTTGATTTCATTGAAATTGAGGCACGCTTTTCGTCGGCAACTGTCGAACCCGGGCTTGCCGTCATCGGCAATTGCAAAAATATCAGGCGCTTCGTTGACGCACACGGCGTGGCCCTGGCAAAGGTCGCGGTCAATCTCGACAATCCGCTTGTTCACGCTGGAAGTCTGGTTGCTAGCCTGAACGTCAGCGGCCGTATCGGTGTCCGATACGGCGGCGGCAGAGAAGGGACACTTCGACGCAAGAGCCACGGGCGCCGCCTTGGACATCACGGCGCTCGTGGAGACACTGTGCGCGATGTCGACCGGCATGCGACGGCGGTAGCGAACGCGGCATGGCTCGCTCGGCGTGACCACCAAGTGCTGGAAATCGGTGCGAACGTCGCGGTCGATCAGATCGAACTGATAGCGCCGCAGGAGCACCGCCAGGATCGCTTTGACCTGCAACAGCGCGAAGGCGTTGCCCAGGCACTTGTGACGCCCGGCGCCGAACGGGATGAAGGCGTAGTCACGTTTGTCCTCTTCGCGCGGAGCGGCGAAACGATCAGGATCGAACCGATCCGGATCGCGGAAGAGCTCAGGGATGCGATGCGCGACCGTGGGCGACACCACGAGCCAAGTCCCCTGGGCGAAGTGATAATTCTTGAACTGGAATGGCTGCATGCACACGCGCACCAACATAAACAGCGGCGGGTGCATCCGCAGCGCCTCCTTGACCGCGGCCTCGGTGGTCACGATCTCGCGCAGCTTCTGGTAGGTCACCCGCTCGTCGCTACCAAAAACGCTATCGAGCTCCGTCACCACGCGGTCATGAAACGCGCAACTCTGGAGCAGCTCGATCATCGTCCAGGCGGTGGTCACCGAGCTGGTGTGATGACCCGCAAACATCGCCGCGAGGAGCATGCCAGTGATCTCATGCTCCGATAGCGCGGCGCCGCTCTCGTAACGTGCGTCCATGAGCGTCTGTAGGAAATCCTCGCTGGTGACGCCGCCTGAGCGACGCTCTTCGATGATCTTGCCGATCATCTCGACCAGCCTGGCGCGCGCAATGTCGCGCTTGCGGAACGAAGGTATCGGCAAGTTGGCGTTGATATACGCGATCGGCGTCACGCCGCACTCGAGGTCGTGATAGACGCGCGCAAACTCCTCTGTCATGCCGGTGCGGAACTCCTTGCCGAGCAGGCAATGGCTCGAAGTAAAGTTGGTGAGCACGCGGCAATAGTCGACCAGATCGATCACGCCCTCGTCACCCCAGCTGGCGATGCTCTGCTCGACCTCGCCGAGGATCTGCTCACCGTAGGTGCGCATTCGTTTGTCGCGCAACGCGGGGAGCAGCATTTTCAACTGCTCGCCCATCCTTTCTGGTGACGTGTCGTAGAGGATGTCCTTGCCGAATACCGGCGTCATGAGCTTGTAGGCTTCGGCCGGGCTAAGCACGCTGTCGGGCGCGCGAAAGATTGCTTCGTGCGCTTCCGGGCCAAACAGCGCCACCATTTTCCTGTGGACCACCTGAAACGCAACCACCTCGCCGTGCTCACGCTGAGCGCGCGTAAGCAGCTCGATCGCACCACGCACGAACTCCACGGTATGACCGACGAGCGGCCAGCCCCCCGAGAGCACCGGCGGCTCGGCGTGCCCGCTCTTGCCATTGCGGCATCGCACCATGACACGTTTTATGAAGCTAGGAACCTGCAAAGCCATGACCCAGTTTAGTTGAATCGGGCTGGCGTGAGTTAATGCGACAGAACCAAATTTCCGCTGTGAGCGTGAATACATGCTCGCACAACGGGCAAGCAAGGGCGGTTTTTGAGGTTCTTCGACACAAATTCCAGGATTGACTACGACTGAAAAGCA
>JBCKNC010000105.1:0-7606 GCA_038902915.1 Polaromonas sp. | reverse complement strand
AGGGTCATTTGAGCTGGCCACAAGGGTCTGCATCATGCGCACCACCTCAGCACCTTTTTCGTAAATCGTGACGGTGTAGAAGTTGCTGATCTCGACATAGCTGTCAGGCCGCACCGGGTGCGACATCGGGCCGGCGTCTTCGGGGAACTGCGCGGTGCGCAGCACACGAACGTCCTCGATGCGTTTAACGGCGCGGGCTGATGGTTCAGCGCACAGGTCTTGTGAAAACTCCTGGTCCCGAAAAACTGTTAAGCCTTCTTTTAATGACAGCTGAAACCAGTCGCGGCAGGTGACGCGGTTACCCGTCCAGTTGTGAAAATACTCGTGGCCCACCACGCTTTCTATGTTTGAAAAATCTGTATCGATAGCCGTGGCTTGATTCGCCAGCACGTACTTGGTGTTGAAGATGTTCAGGCCCTTGTTTTCCATCGCGCCCATGTTGAAGTCGCTGGTCGCCACGATCATGAAGCGCTCTAAATCCAACGGCAAGCCAAAGCGCGCCTCGTCCCATGCCACCGAGTGCATCAGCGAGGTCATGGCGTGCTCGGTTTTATCCAGGTCGCCGGGGCGTACATAAATCTGCAAGGTGTGGTCTTTGCCTGCACGCGAGGTGATGCGTTGTTCACGGCTGACGAGTTGACCCGCCACCAGTGCAAACAGGTAGCAGGGCTTTTTATGCGGATCTACCCACTTGGCGAAATGCCTGCCGCCCTCAAGCTCGCCGCCCTCAACCAGGTTGCCGTTGGACAGCAGCACCGGATATTGAACTTTGTCGGCACGCAGCGTCACGCTGAACATCGCCATCACATCGGGGCGATCCAGAAAGTAAGTGATGCGCCTGAACCCCTCGGCTTCGCACTGCGTGAAAAACGAATCGTTGCTCACATACAAGCCCATCAGCTTGGTGTTTTTGGACGGGTTGGTGGTGGTGAAAATCTCCAGCTCAAATTCATCGGGCAAATCACTGAGCACCAGTTGGTTGCCGTCCATCTTGAAAGACGTGCCCTGGCCATTGACCTGCACCCGCACCAGGTTCAGCTCGTCACCGTCCAGCTTCAAAGGCTGCGCAGGCACATCCAGATTGCGGCGCAACTTCATTTTGTTCAGCACGCGCGTTTTGCTGGGGTCGAGATCAAAACACAGCTCGACCGTGTCTATCCAGTAGGCGGGCGGGGCGTAGTCAGAGCGGTTGATAGTGACTGACGGGCCTTGTCCGGCTCCGCTGGCATCAAGCTTTTGCAGCATGAGGGTTTCCTAAAAAAGTTGTGTTTGAAATGACGTGTGAAGTTGCGTGTGAAGTTGCGCTTTAAGCAGGTAAAGGCGTAGCGATCATTAAACCCCCTGCTTGAGCGATGCCTCAATAAACTGATCCAAATCCCCATCCAGCACCTTCTGCGTCGCCGAGGTTTCGTAGTTGGTGCGCAGATCCTTGATGCGGCTGTTGTCCAGCACGTAGCTGCGAATCTGGTGGCCCCAGCCTACGTCGGTCTTGCTGTCTTCGAGCTTTTGCTGGGCTTCTTGCTGCTTGCGCAATTCAAAATCGTACAAGCGCGAGCGCAGGCGCTTCCAGGCGACATCGCGGTTGCCGTGCTGCGAGCGGCCTTCCTGGCACTGCACCACGATGCCGGTCGGGATGTGCGTCAGGCGAACCGCCGAATCGGTTTTGTTGATGTGTTGGCCGCCCGCGCCGCTGGCACGGTAGGTGTCGGTGCGCACGTCTGCGGGATTGATGTTGATTTCAATCGAGTCATCAATCTCGGGATAGACAAAAATGGATGCAAAGGAGGTGTGCCTGCCGCCCGACGAGTCAAACGGTGACTTGCGTACCAGCCGGTGTACGCCGGTTTCAGTGCGCAGCAGGCCAAAAGCGTAGTCGCCTTCGATCTTGATGGTGGCACCCTTGATGCCTGCTGTGTCGCCAGCGGTTTCGTCTTCAATCGTGGTCTTGAAGCCCTTGCGCTCGGCGTACTTGAGGTATTGGCGCAGCAACATGCTGGCCCAGTCGCAGGCCTCGGTGCCGCCGGCGCCAGCCTGGATGTCTAAAAAGCAGTTGAGCGGGTCAGCCGGGTTGTTGAACATCCGGCGGAACTCCATCTTTTCAACTTCAGTCGCCACCAGTGCCGCTTCGCCTTCAATGGCCTGCATACCGGCTTCATCGCCTTCGGCTTTGGACATGTCGAACAGTTCGGCGTTGTCAGCCAGTTCGGTGCTCAGGCGGTCAATGACACGCACCACATCTTCGAGTGATTTTTTTTCTTTACCCAACTCTTGCGCGCGCTTGGGGTTGTCCCAGACCTTCGGGTCTTCGAGCGCGGCGTTGACTTCGTTTAATTTACGTTCTTTGGCAGGGTAGTCAAAGATACCCCCTGAGCTCGTTGACCCGATTGCTCAGGTCTGCGAGCTGGTTGCTGATGCTGTTGATGTGTTCTGCGTCCATGATGAATTTATTCCTGCGGTGTGATGCCGTTGATGGCTAACCGCGCATTTTCTCATGGCGGCGTTGGCCCAGGGCCAAAAGCCTTTAGGGAGTTGGCAATTGCGAAAGTACCACCCACTCGTCATTGCGAGCAAAGCGCGGCAATCCATGAACCCCTGGATTGCCGTGCTTTGCTCGCAATGACGGAAAAGGTACATCGGTATCGTCCAGCAGGCAATGCGAAGGCGATGACTGTCATGATGCGTAACATGGCGATGGCTCCTTAATTTCCGAGGTGTTTAAACACGCTATATCTGCCAACCTCGAGTGGCAAACGAGCTACTCTGAGAATAACGAACTACGTTGTAATCAGCGCCGCGCCGCTGTCAACAACAGTTCATTTGGTTTTGCCCAGCCAGCCGGGCTCAATTGGGAGCACGCGCGGCGAACAGGCGTACCGGCGCTGGCCAGTTGCGGGGCACTTCGTGCGCGCTAGTCAGACCATGCGCCGTCAATTCGGTGACTAGCTCTTCTTGCGTCCATGGGTGGCCGCCAGAGCGCAGCGTGCGCAAGTCGCACAGCATCTGTCCTATGGGTTCTGGCGGGCCACCATAGAGCCCAGGCAGCAGCCATCCGCCGGGTCGCAGCGCACGTGCAGCCGCCGCCAGCACACGGGGCACTACGCTTCGCGGCAGAAACGGCATCGCGAGCCAGATCACATCGTAGGTGTTCTCTTCCGCAAGCTCGGCTGCGTCTTGCAGTCGGAACTCGACCCGATTCTTGGTCGGTGTTGTTGCGAGGTTACGGCGGGCGAGCGCAAGGGCCGGCTCGAAAATATCTAGGCCCACCACACGCGCCGCCGGGAAAGCCTCGGCAAACGCGATCGCGAGCCAGCCGGTACCCGTTCCAACGTCCAGGATCGCTGCGCCCGGCGAGGCCAGCGCCGAGCCCAGGCCGTCGAGCTGCGGTGCAGCGCTGCGGATGACGCCCGCGATGGCCATCGACATGCGCCCAGCCCCCTGCAGCAGCGCCTCATCGGCGCGCTCCCAGCTTCCCGCACGGGCTGGCTGCGCCACCAAGTCTGCTGCTTGACTAAGGAGTGTGCGCGTCATGCCAAGCACTTGCGCCCCGACCGGACCCGTCGTGGTGGGCTTCGAGCCGACGAGTTGCGTTGCGATTCGCTGCAGGACCTCGCGAATACGAGGGTCTACATCCAAGCCCTCGGTCTCGACGCGCACGAAGGCGGCCAGGGCCGCGAGGCCTTCGAGCGAAGCCGCAAGCCGCGTCGCGACTCCCATGAGCTGCTGCTGTTCTTGATCTGGTATAGGCACGTTTGTCTCCTGTTACGGGGTAGAAAAATCAATCCTGGACGGCAGCCTAGTTCAAGTAACACGGCACTGCGAATGCAAAGATCACATGGTAGGGGGCTGGGCCGCCCGTCACAAGCAGCAAACCTGCATAATGGGGCCGCACAAATGCATAGCCACCATGTTTGACTGGAACGATCTCAAATACCTGCTCGCAGTCGCGCGCCACGGCAGCACTATCGCGGCCAGCCGGGCGCTGAAGGTCAACCAGTCCACCGTGCAGCGCCGACTGGCTGAGCTCGAGCGCTGCATTGGGCAGTCCCTCGTCAAGCGCCATACGACGGGCTACCGGCTAACGACGTTTGGCGAGCAGTTGTTGCCGCAGGCCGAGCGCGTGGAACAGGCCGTGCTGACCCTGGCCCAGCAGGTTGAGACCTTTCGACGCGAAGTCACAGGGGTGGTGCGTGTGACCTGCCCGGAGCCGATTGTTTTCCGGATCACGAAGTCCACGCTGCTCGATCGCTTCCATGCCAAATATCCGAATCTGAAGGTCGAGTTTGTGATGAGCGACAAGTACCTGGACCTGATGAAGGGGGAGGTGGACGTGGCCCTGCGCTCGGGCGACACCGAAGACAATGCGCTGGTCGGGCGCAAGATCGGCGACTCCTTGTGGGGGGTGTACGCCAGTCCCAAATACATCGCCCGCAAGGGTCGGCCCGAGCGTGTGGAAGACCTGGCGCAGCACGACGTGGTGGGCTTTGATGAGAGCATGGCCAACCACCGCGCCACCCAATGGCTGCGTCAGGTGGCGCCCACTGCGCACATCGTGGCCCGCAACAACAGCATGTTGGGGCTGATCTATTCGGTGAAGGCGGGGGTCGGTCTGGCAGCGATGCCGACCGCGCTGGGAGACGCCGAGCCGGATCTGGTGCAGGTGCTCGGCCCGATTCCTGAACTGACGCGAATCTGGCGTGTGCTCACGACGCCGGAACTGAGGCGCACGCCGCGCGTCGCGGCGTTCTTCGATTTCATCGTCGATGAGATCGATACATTGAAGCCCATTATTACGGGGTGATCGGTCGAACCCAGCAAAGTCGTTACAGCAGCTTTGCTGCAAGTTCGGCACTTGACTGGCTAGTCATCGTCTAAGGTGTTATTCAAAAACCCCTCAATCACTGCCGCCAGCGCATCCGGCTGGTCATGATGCAGCATGTGGCCTGCGTCCTGGATGGTCGCCTGCTTCAGGTTTGGCACGGCTTTAAGGCGCTCGTAATAGTCAGCCAGCGTGTATTTGCCGCTATGCCATTTGTACAGCTCGTTGCTGGAGGCATCCACACACAGCGTGAGGGCCGTGATGCGCCGCCAGGTGCTCAGGACTTCCTCAACCTGGTAGAGGTGGGCGTTGATGATTTTGTGGGCTGGGTCGCCCAGAATTTCCCAACCGGTGCTGCCGTCTGGCTGTACTTTCGCTGCCGCCCAGTGCTGGGCCAGCCAGCTGGCCTTGTCTGCGCTTAAACGTGGGTTGGTTTTCATCAAACGCTTGGCCACACCCGCTACGTCGTCATAGGGCCGCATGGCCAGCTCGCCAGCGTGGAGTTTTTTCAGTTGATCCATCCATTTCGCGTAGCGTGCAGGCGCATCAAGCGGCTGGGTTGCGGGCATGCCAAAGCCTTCGAGGTTGACCAAGCGGCGAACGCGCGTGGGCCGTACCCCGGCGTACAGCATGACGACGTTGCCGCCCATGCTGTGGCCGACCAAATCTACGCTTTGGTCGGGGTACAAAGCGTCTAATAAAAAATCGAGGTCTGCGATGTAGTCGGCGTACCAAAAGTTATCGGTAAAACCATTGCCGGGTGCGCTGGCCGTTTTACCAAAGCCGCGCCAGTCGGCAGCGATGATGGTACGGCCTTGCATGAAAGCATCAGAGAACGCATCAACCATAAACTGGTAGGAGGCCGCCACGTCCATCCAGCCGTGCATCAGCACCAGCGGGGGCAGGGGATTGGCTCCGGGTGAGCTACCCCAGGTCTGGACGTGGTAGTTGAGGCCGCGTATAGGGATAAACTCGCTGCGGGAAAGTCTTTTTTCTTTGTACATTGTGTAGATGATAAAGAATATGTTTTCAAAGCACAGTCAAAACCGTGACAAGGCCCAGATAGACCATTACGCCGCGCTGCACCACGGCTTTCACTGGCAGGTTGATGAGTACTTCAACATTGCCGATGTCTGCTGCAAGCGTTGGGCAAAAGATCATGTCAAAAAACCAGATGCTATTAAAAAAGTAGCTGTTTACGCCCATAAACAGGGCCTTACAGCCACTTTTTATACCTATTTTGAGCTTCAAAAGGCAGCTGATTCGCTCAGTCATGTGCTTTCAGGTCTTGGTGTGCAGCGCGGCGACCGTGTGGCCATCGTCATGCCGCAGCGCTTTGAGACGGCTGTGGCCTACATGGCGGTTTTCCAGATGGGGGCGGTGGCGGTGCCGCTGTCTATGCTGTTTGGGCCAGAGGCGCTGGCGTTTCGGCTGATGGATAGCGAGGCGGTAGTGGCGATTGTTGACCAGAGCAACAGTGCCAGCATCACGGCAGTGCGCGGGGAATGCCCGACGCTGCGCTCTGTGGTGGCCGTGGGCGATGGTCCGGGTGACGTGCAAGGTGATGTTGATTACGCAAGCGCTGTTGCTGCTAAAAAGGCTGCCTTTCCGGTAGTCAAAACTAAGGCTATTGAGCCAGCCGTGCTGATCTACACCAGCGGTACGACCGGCCCGCCCAAGGGCGCACTGATTCCGCATCGCGCGCTGATCGGCAATCTGAGCGGCTTTGTGTGCAGCCAGAACTGGTTTGGTTTTGACGGCAAAACAAACGTACAGTCCGATGCCATCTTCTGGAGCCCGGCAGACTGGGCCTGGACGGGTGGCCTGATGGATGCGCTATTGCCCACGCTGTATTTCGGCAGGCCCATCGTCGCCTTCAACGGCCGCTTCAACCCTGAGCTGGCTTTCACGTTGATGCAGCAACACGCTGTGACGCACAGCTTTTTGTTCCCTACCGCGCTCAAAGCCATGATGAAGGCCTACCCCAAACCGCGCGCGCATTTCAGGCTCAAGCTGCAAAGCATCATGAGCGCTGGTGAGGCGGTGGGCGATGCGGTGTTTGGCTATTGCCGCGATCAACTCGGCATTACGGTCAATGAAATGTTTGGCCAGACCGAGATCAACTATGTCGTCGGTAACTGTGCAAAATTTTGGCATGCAAAGCCCGGCAGTATGGGCAAGGGCTACCCCGGCCACCGGGTGGCGGTGATTGACGATGACGGTAATGAATGCGCTGTGGGCGTGCCGGGTGATGTGGCCGTACACCGCTTCGACGTGCATGGCCAACCCGACCCGGTGTTCTTTCTCGGTTACTGGAAAAACGAAGCTACAACCAGGGCCAAATTCACGGGTGACTGGTGCCGTACCGGCGACCTGGCCAGGCGCGATGCCGACGGTTACCTCTGGTACGAAGGCCGGGCCGACGATGTGTTCAAGGCCGCCGGCTACCGCATAGGGCCGGGCGAGATAGAGAACTGCCTGGTCAAGCACCCGGCAGTCGCCAACGCAGCCGTGGTGCCCAAGCCTGACCGCGAGCGCGGTGCAGTGGTCAAGGCCTATGTCGTACTTGCTCCTGATTTAGGAGCTGCTCGCGCGCGCATTCAGGGCTCTACAGCCGTTTTTGATGCTGAAATAACAGCTAAATTGCAGCTCCACGTCAAAAAAATGCTGGCACCCTATGAGTATCCAAAAGAAATCGAGTTCATTGACGAGCTGCCCATGACGACGACGGGTAAGGTGCAGCGGCGGGTATTACGCTTGCAAGAAGAAAAACGCTCCGAGTCGTAAACT
>JBCKNC010000104.1:0-8336 GCA_038902915.1 Polaromonas sp. | reverse complement strand
GGCGGCCAACGCATCCTGGCGCGATACTGCGCGAAGACGTGCTACCCGCACTGAAAATGACCCAAACCGAACTGGCTCAGCGACTCGGCATTTCCCGCCTGTCCGTGTCTGAACTGCTGCACGAGAAGCGCGGTATGACCCCGGAAATGGCCATGCGTGTTGCCAAACTGCTCAACACGACACCCGAAAGCTGGCTGCGCATGCAGGAGGCCGTCGATCTGTGGGAAGTACAGCAAAAGCCGGAGAAGCTGGCTGACATCACGCCGATCAAAAAGGAACTGATGGCTGCTTGAAAAAACGTGGTACGTCCCCGATTGTTTCCTCTTGAAAATATTCGGGTCGTTTGGCTTGACGCGGCGGGAGAGGCTGGTTAAGGTGACACCTTGTTTCTATGTTGAGGGGGCGGCATGACAACAAATGTCGGCTGTATTGCGGTTCTGTTGGGCACGATGGGAATCGTAACGGGCGCGGCGGCGGATGAAAGTAATGCGAGTTTGACGGGAAAACGTGGTCTGTCCCCTATTATTTTATTATTCGAAATATGGTGAGGGTGTGAGGAAGATATGAGCGCGGAAACCGTGGTCTGTCCCCAATTGTTACTAATTATTCAACAAAGAGGTTTCAATCATGAGCCAATGGATCGAACGAATTAATAATCACCCAGTATGGGGCGAACTTAAATCCTTAGGTATTGCTATTGACCTCGCGTCAGCGCGTGAAGGAAACGATGCCACTGTTATTGATGGGATAGAACGCGTGCGTACCGTACTTGCCTTTTGTGGAAAACGGTTAGCTGCGACCGATCCAGTTCTTATAGAGCCTCGCCCTCTTACTACATTAGCAAGCCAAGTGGCCGTAGCTAGAACAGAATTCGAAGCATTTGTGACTGATGGCATCCCAGCACACATTGCTGCTGCTAACGCAAGAGCAGACGAAATTTTGGTAGCTTTACCTTTGATTCTCGTTCCCATAGCGACTGAAGACCTGACAATAATTAACGAGTCAATTTCTTCCTATCGAGTCACCTTAAATAAATACTTGCAAACAGCATTGGCTGAACAGAAAAAGGTCAAGGAAGCTAGTGCTTCAAATGAAGTAAAAATAAAAGCGCTAGAAGACGCACTAACAGCGGAGCAGAAAAGATTAGCGGCTGTTGCTTTAGAGTACCAATCACAATTCTCAAGTGCACAAGATAAGAGAGCCAGTGAATTTTCAACTATGCTGGCAGATCAGCAGACAAAATATGCCACAGCCACCTCTGAGCAACAAAGTCAATTTTCAAAAGATCAGGACACAAGAAAAAGTGAATTCGCCGAGACAAAAAGGGAAAATCAAGAATCATTTTCTGGCATTATTGCTGACTACACACAAAAATTAAAAAATCAGGACAAGGCGTTTACTGATAAATTGGAAATATCAGCTAAGACGCATGAGACAAACTTGGAGTTACTAAAATCTGAGTACGAGGTCACCGCAAAGAGTATTCTAGATAAAATCAACATCCATAGAAAAGATGTCGAAAATTTAGTTGGCGTTATTGGTAACCTTGGTGTCACGTCCGGCTATCAGAAGGTAGCAAATCTCGCGAGAAGAATGCTGTTCATGTGGCAATTTATAACTGTCGCAGCACTTGGCGGATTGATATTTATAGCCTATCAAATGGCATACCCGCATCCATCCAAATCTGTAGTAATAGAGATTCCAAAAGCAATCTCAACCCCGCAGTCGCTAGAAAAACCCCTGCCAACAGTCACGCCTCAAGTTACGGCACAATCACCTGCGACAGAATCTGAATTTTATCAGGGGCTGGCAACGCGTATTTTTCTTTCTTTGACATTTGGCATCTTTGCTGCCTACGCAGCTCGACAAGCATCGCATTTCTTGGAAATGGAACGCAAGAATCGTAAGATGGCGCTGGAGCTTGAGGCGCTTGGCCCATACATCGCGCCACTTGAGAAGGGGATGCAAGATGAGTTCCGTCTAAAAATAGGTGACCGTTCATTTGGTGTGCATGACAACGAGTCGAGTCAACCAAAACCTGCTGACCCTGTCACCGCGCTCGATATTTTTAGCCCCAAAGAATTAGGGGAAATTATTGCAAGCGCAGTAAAAGGAATAAAGTAAAATCGGTTTTGTAGTATATGCAAAGGAAAGTCAATGGGGTCAGACCACAACATCGGAATAATAGAATAATAGGGGAATAATAAGGAACAGACCAAGTTTTCCTGCCAATATGCAGCCGATCCGTCACTGAGAGTTCCTCATACCACGTCGCGCCCGCCTCTCGATTCCCGGCATTTGCCGCAGGCTTAAACTCAAGGGCACTTCTAGAAATTCAGATTTTCAGGATAAAGTGCAAGGCGCACGGAGGAGGGTTTTTGGGGTCAGAGTCCAAATTCATCGTGCCCTTGGCACGCCCTTCGGGTGCGATGCTTTGCATCGTAATGAAATTGGCGTCTGACCCCAATAACCCTCCGCGCAACGCAGCAATTTGCCTGAAAAATGAATTTATAGAGGTGCCCTCCAATGGAATCACCCCATCACGCCACTGCACCGGCCATCGTCCGGCGTGTGCGCGCCTGGCCGCGCCGCTGGCGCTTGGGGCTCATGGCCGCGCTCACCCTGGCGGCGCTCTTGGCGGTCCTTGCGCTGCCGCCGTTTTCCCAGCCGCAGGCGTACCACAACTTCGCCGACCAGCGCGGGTTGTTCGGCGTTCCGCATTTCCTCAATGTCGCGTCCAACGCTGTCTTCGTGCTCGTCGGCGCTGGCGGCTTGTGGTTTGTCTTGCGACCCGGCAAGCGGCCGGGCGCAGGCATCGCCGCTCAGTCGTGGCAGCGCACACCCTATCTGGTTTTCTTCGTCGGCGTACTGCTCACCGGCTTCGGTTCCGCCTGGTACCACTGGTCGCCGGATACCGGACGGCTGACCTGGGACCGCCTGCCGATGACGCTGATTTTCATGTCGTTTTTCGCCGCCACGCTCGGCGAACGCATTTCCGCCCGGGCTGCACGCCTGGGCCTCGCGCCACTCTTGATTCTGGGCTTGGCGAGCGTGGTTTTGTGGCAGGTGGGCGAGCAGCGCGGCGCCGGCGACCTGCGCCTGTACGGATTCGTGCAGTTTTACGCCGCCCTGATGATCCCCATGATCGTGCTGCTCTTTCCCTCCTGCTACGGCGGAGACCGGGAGGTTCTCCAGGCGCTGGGGCTTTACGCGCTCGCCATGTTGTGCGGCGAGCTACTGGACGCGCGGATCTTCGACCTCGGGCAGATCGTGAGCGGGCACACGCTCAAGCACCTTCTCGCCGGCGCCGCGGCATACCAGGTGCTGCGCATGCTGACGGGGAGGGAGTTTTTGGGGTCAGAGCCCAAATGCGACTAGCCTACGGCTCGCCCGTAGGGCACGGTGCGATGCACCGCAGCGAAATTGGTGTCTGACCCCAATAACTCCCTAAGCGTTGGCGGCGGCTATGCCGCGCGCCACGTTCACGCGCGCCAGCAACACCAGGCCGAGCACGAAGAACAGGCCGGTGCTGAGGATCGCGATGCGGTGGTTGCCCGCCGTGAGCATTGTCACCACGCCATAGGTCAAAGGCCCGATGATGGCCGACAGCCGGGTCGCGAAGGTCCACAGGCCATAGAACTCGGCGCGGCGCTGCTCCGGCGAGAACGCTCCAGCCAGCGCACGGCCGGCCGACTGGCTGCTGCCCATGCACAGGCCGGCGATCACGGCGGCCACCCAGAAGAGCGTCGCCTCGGTGGCCAGGCCGGCGAGCAGCGTCATCACGATCCAGCCAAGCAGCGTCATCGCCAGCGCCGGGCGATGCCCCAGGCGGTCCTGCACATAGCCCCAGCCAAAGGCACCCAGCGCCGCAGCGATGTTGACCAGAAAGATCAGCATCATGGTATCGATCTGCTTGAATCCCAGCACCTGTTCGGCATAGATGGCCGCCAGCGCGATGACCACCGAGATGCCGGCCTGGTAGGCCACCACGCAGGCCAGAAACCGGCTGAAGTCCTCGAAACGTCGCGCTTCGCGCCAGGTCTGGCGCAGGCGCGTCAACGACGCTTTGATGCCTTGGCCTTGCTGTCCTAGGGTCCCCTGCGCCTGGGGCACGGCCCGCTCGCGCAGCAGCACGAACGTGGCCATAGCCGCCAGCGCGTAGATGCCCGCGGTGATCAGCATGGTGACGGGGACGAACTGTGTGGCCGGTATGCCTTGTCCTTGCGCCCACATCACATACCCTAGGCTCAGGCCGAGGGTCAGCATGCCGCCAAAGTAGCCAAAGCCCCAGCCCCAGCCCGACACCCGGCCCAGGCTGTCCTTGCGTGCCAGCTCGGGCAGGAAGGCCGCAATCAGCGAATCACCGTAGCTGTAGAACAAGTTGGACAGCACCACCGCCGCCACCGCTAGGGCGACGTCGCCCGGACCGACCTCGGCCAGCGCCAGGGTAGCCAGCACGCAACCGACGGTGGCGATCAACAGCAGGCGCTTCTTGGCCGCGCGCAGATCGGCGTAGGCGCCGAGGGCGGGCATCGTCAACATCACCAGGGCGCTCGACAGGGCGAGCGCGCCGGTCCAGGCCAACGTGGCCCAGGGCGCGTTGCCAGCGACACTAGCCACAAAGTAGGCGCTGAATACCGCTGTCAGCACCACCGTGGTGTAGCCCGAGTTGGCGAAGTCGTACATGGCCCAGCCGAACACTTCGCGCTTGCGCACGCCGTCGTTCAGTGATTGCTGTGAAAATAGGGCCATGATGCACTCCCGGTTTGCCGCGCCAGACGGCATTGATGTTGAAGCGATCCCTGCAATGGACTCGTTCCATTATGCCCGCGCGCATGCTGTTGCGGATCGCCGCCGCGCGCTGCCCGGTGCCTTTGCCGCACTACTACTCTTGGCCGGCCTGGCCGCCTGTGCAGCCACGCCGATCGCGCCGGCCCCTTCGACCGTTTTGACCGAAGCCCCGCCGGCCGCGCGCATCCTGCACGTCGTCAGCCACGGCTGGCACACTGGCATCGTGCTGCGCGCCGCCAACGTGCCGGCCGACGCCTGGCCGGCGCGGGCCGATTTTCCCGACGCGCAGTATCTCGAAATCGGCTGGGGCAACCGCGCTTACTATCAGGCAACCGATCCCGGCGCCTGGCTGGCGCTGAAGGCCGCTTTCTGGCCCGCACCCGGCGTGCTGCATGTGGTCGCTTTCGACGGCGCGGTGGAACGCTATTTCGGCGCGGCCGAGGTCGTCGAGCTCGCCGTCTCCGAGGCCGGGCTGCAGCGGCTGATCAAGCATCTGCGCGCGAGCCACGAGCTCGACCCCGCAGGCCGCCCGGTTGTGCTCGGTCCCGGGCTCTATGGTCGCAGCCGCTTCTACGCCTCGCGCGAGCGCTTCCACCTGTTCAAGACCTGCAACGTTTGGGTGGCCACCGCGCTGCGCGAAGCCGGCCTGCCGCTGACGCCAACGCTGACGATCAGCACCGGCGCGCTGATGGCCCGCTTGCGCGCGCTCGGCCGGGTGCATAGCGCCAGCACCGGAGAACTTCCATGAACGATCCGTTTGCCGCGAATTGGGTAAACTCTCGTTCCGGGAAGGCAGTCTGGTCGTTAGAATGGTTGTTGGTCAACGCTTGGCAACGACGTTCACGAGTCGCAAGGATGTATTCATGATGGATAACGCTTCGGTCTATGACTCCAAGCCTTGGCTTGCCCACTACGGCGAGTCAATCGCCAAGGCCTTGCCGCCGCCGCGGCATGTGCATTTGGCTGGGCTGCTGGGCGAGGCTTCGACGCGTTTCGCCAAACAAATTGCTTTTACCACCTGCATGCCCAACGGCATGAATGCATCGCTGACCTTTGAGCAGGTGCAGCACCACTCGGATGCGTTTGCGGTCTACCTGAGAGAAGTGGTCGGTCTGTCAGCCGGTGCGCGCGTGGCCCTGCAGACGCCCAACTGCCTGGCCTACCCGGTGGTGGCCTTCGGCGTCCTCAAGGCCGGCTGCGTGCTGGTCAACACCAACCCGCTGTACACGTCGCCCGAGATGGAGCACCAGTTTCGCGACAGCGGTGCCGAAGTGCTGGTGGTGGTAGATATGTTCGCCGACAAGCTCGAACCGATTCAGGCCCGCACCGGCATTCGCAAGGTGATTGTCTGCGAGGTGACGGAATTTTTCTCAGCCGTGCCGCGCGGCGTGATCCACCTGGTGATGAAGTGGTGGAACAAGGTGCTGCCGCCGATCCGCATCGAACACCAGCGGCTTGCGCAGGCGCTGGCCGAAGGAGAGGCAGTGCGCGTCAGCCGCAAGGTCGACGTCGCCGCGTACACGCGCAGCCTCGGTCCCGAGACCCTGGCCGTGCTGCAGTACACCGGCGGCACCACCGGCGTGCCCAAGGGCGCGATGCTCACCCATGGCAACCTGCTGGCCAACATCGACCAGTCGCTGGCGATGGGCCGCTCGCACATTGAGGACGGCAAGGAGGTCGTGCTGACCGCGCTGCCTCTGTATCACATCTTCGCGTTCACCTTCAATTTACTGTGCTTCTACACGCTCGGCGCGCGCAACATTCTGGCACCCAATCCGCGGCCGATTCAGAACCTGCAGCGGGCCTTCGACAATTACCCGATCACCTGGATCTCCGGCGTCAACACGCTGTTCAACGCGCTGCTCAACGAAGAGTGGTTCACCGCGTTTCCGCCCAAACAAATGAAGGCTGCGGTGGCCGGCGGCGCCGCCCTGCAGCACGCGATTGCCGAGCGCTGGGAGAAGGTCACCGGCACCCGGATCGCTGAAGGCTATGGCCTGACCGAGTCATCCCCGGTGGTGTCGTTCAACCCGCTGTCGGACCTGCAGAAGCCGAACTCGATCGGCATTCCGGTGCCGGGCACCGCCGTGCGGCTGGTGGACGACGCCGGCCAGAGCGTGCCGCCGGGCCAGAGCGGCGAGTTGATCGTCAGGGGCCCGCAGGTGATGGCCGGTTACTGGAACCACCCGGACGAGACCGCCCGGGCAATCAAAGACGGCTGGTTGTATACCGGTGACGTGGCGGTGATGGACAGCGACGGCTATTTCAAAATAGTCGACCGCAAGAAAGACATGATCCTGGTGTCCGGCTTCAACGTCTATCCAAACGAGATCGAAGACGTGATCGCCGCGATGGACCAAGTGCTGGAAGTCGGGGTGATCGGCGTACCCGATGCCAGAACGGGCGAGTCGGTGCGCGCCTACGTCGTGCCCTTGGTCGAAGGCTTGACCGAGGACGCGGTGCGGGCGCACTGCCGCAAGTACCTGACCGACTACAAGCTGCCCAAGGCGATCGAGTTCCGGCGCGAATTGCCGAAAACGCCGATCGGGAAAATTTTGCGCAAGAACCTGCGGGCCGAATACCTGGCTCAATTGGGCGCAGCAAACAAATAAATCCGCACAGCCCCGCAACCGCCAAGGCGGGCCGGGGCGACGCACAGAGGAGACCAAGCACATGCTGACCGAACTCGAAACCAAGCTGCTGGGTGTCATGATGATGTTCATCATGCTCGGCATGGGGGCCTCGCTCACCTTCAAGGACTTCCGCATTGCCTTCAAAAAGCCGCAGGGCATTCTGGTCGGGCTGCTGTGCCAGTACGCGATCATGCCGTTTCTCGGCTACGCGCTGGCGGTGGCGCTGGGGCTGTCACCCGCGCTGTCGATCGGGCTGATCCTGATGGCCTGCATGCCTGGCGGCACCACTTCCAACATCTTCACCTACTTCAGCAAGGGCGTGCTGGCGCTGTCGATCATGATGACGATCTGCTCAACCTTGATCGCGGTGCTGATGGTGCCGATGCTGCTGGCGTTCTATTCCGGCCTGAGGGGCTTGCCCAGCGAGTACACGATCCCAGCCGGCAATGTGGCGATGATTCTGGTGGTGCTGATCGTGCCGACGCTGATCGGCATCGCGTTGCGCAAGTGGAACCCGAATGTCGGCGCCACCGTCGAGCTGCTTGGCGGCCTACTCGGCATTGTCGTGATCCTGTTCTTGATCCTGACCTGGGTGCCGCGCAACCACAAGCTGCTGGCCGTCACGCCGTGGTACGTGTACTTCGCGGCGATTGGCCTGGGGCTGATCGGCATGGCGCTCGGCTATCTACTGGCGCGCGGGCTCAAGCAGGACCCGTGCCGCTCGCGCACCATCTCGCTCGAGACCGGCATCCAGAACGGCCCGCTCGCCATACTGATCGTGCTGCTGACGTTCCATCGCCCGGACCAGGCCCAGATGCAGCAGGACGTCCTGCTGATCCCGGTGCTGTATTCGCTGTTCATCGTGCTGGTCTCATCGGCGATCACGGTCTGGTTCCGTCGCATCACCACGCG
>JBCKNC010000103.1:0-8602 GCA_038902915.1 Polaromonas sp. | reverse complement strand
GCCACCCATGACCACCACACCCCAGAACTTGGCATCGATCATCAGCATCGCTGCGATCAGCAGCACCGCAGCGGCGACGATGACGGCTTTGAACAGCATCGCGATTTTGGTCTTGACCACGCCCAGAACAGCGCCGGCCAGCACACAGGCCATCAGCGCAACCATCATCTCGCCGGTGATGGCGCGCAGCATCGAGTAATAAGGCGTGAAATACCAGACCGGGGCGATGTGGGCCGGGGTCTTCAGTGAATCAGCCGGAATGAAGTTGTTGTATTCTAGGAAATAACCACCCATCTCGGGTGCAAAGAAAATGATGGCGGAAAAGATCGTCAGGAACACGCTGACGCCAAAAATGTCATGCACCGTGTAGTAGGGGTGGAAGGGAATGCCGTCCAGCGGCTTGCCATTGGCGTCTTTGAGCGCCTTGATTTCCACGCCGTCGGGGTTGTTGGAGCCGACCTCATGCAGCGCAATGATGTGCGCCACCACCAGGCCCAGCAGCACCAGCGGAACGGCAATCACGTGGAAAGCAAAAAAGCGGTTCAGCGTGGCATCACCGACCACATAGTCGCCGCGGATCAGCAGCGCCAGGTCCGGGCCGATGAAGGGAATCGCAGCAAACAGATTCACGATCACCTGGGCGCCCCAGTAGCTCATCTGGCCCCAGGGCAGCAGGTAGCCCGTGAAAGCCTCGGCCATCAGCACCAGGAAAATCGCGCAGCCGAAAATCCAGATCAACTCACGCGGCTTGCGATAGCTGCCGTAGATCAGGCCGCGGAACATGTGCAGATAGACCACGACGAAAAATGCAGACGCCCCTGTCGAGTGCATGTAGCGAACCAACCAGCCCCAGGGCACGTCGCGCATGATGTATTCGACCGAGCCAAACGCCAACGCGGCATCGGGCTTGTAGTGCATGGTCAGAAAAATACCCGTGACGATCTGGATCACCAGCACCAGCATGGACAGCGAGCCGAAGATGTACCAGAAGTTGAAGTTCTTCGGCGCGTAATACTCGCTCAGGTGCTCCTTGTAGAGCTTGCTCGCGGGAAAACGGTTGTCGACCCAGTTCAGCAACTTGGCAGCAACCGGCGCATCGGGGGAGATTTCTTTGAATTCAGCCATATGGGATCCTATTCGCTTGTTCGATGGGGGACTTGGCGGGCGCCGCGCGGGCGCTGGCGAGCTGTCCAGCAAAGCTTCAGGCTTTTTTGTCCTCACCAATCAGCAGCTTGGCATCTGACAGATACATGTGGGGCGGGACTTCAAGGTTGTCCGGTGCCGGCTTGTTCTTGAAGACGCGACCCGCCAAATCGTAGGTGGCACCGTGGCAGGGGCAGAAAAAGCCACCCGCCCAGTCGTCTGGCAGCGAAGGTTGGGGGCCGGGTTGAAACTTGTCGGACGGCGAGCAGCCCAGGTGGGTGCAAATACCCACGGCAACCAGGTATTCGGGTTTGATGGAGCGGGTTGCGTTGCGCGCGTACACGGGGGTGAACTCGTCAGGCTTGCGCTCGGACTTCGGATCGGCCAGCTGCGGGTCAAGCTTGGCCAGCCCGGCCAGTTGCTCGGGCGTGCGCCTGACGATCCAGACCGGCTTGCCGCGCCACTCCACCGTCAGCTTTTCGCCGGGCTTCATGGCCGAAATGTCCACCTCGATGGCAGCACCAGCCGCCTTGGCTCTTTCGGAGGGTGAAAAAGTGCTGACAAAAGGTATAGCAGCGGCAGCTACACCGACACCGCCTACGACGGCTGTGGTGACTATCCAGTTTCTTTTATCTTTATCCATCGGTGAGCCGTTGGGCACACCCAGTGCGTTATTTACGCTAACTTCGGTCATGAGAGTCCTTCAAGAACTGGCTTGAAATAGGCTTGTTGGGGTCAACCCGCAATTGTAGCGGAGCGGCACTGTCGTTTGCGAGTTTTCGCGCCATACGGATAGCCGCCAGCAGGCTGGACGCATCGGCTATGCCCTTACCGGCAATATCAAACGCCGTGCCGTGGTCCGGGCTGGTGCGCACCAGCGGCAAACCCAGCGTGACGTTAACGCCCTGCTCCACACCCAGGTACTTGACCGGAATCAGCCCCTGGTCGTGGTACATCGCCACCACCACATCGAACTCGCCCGGCTTGCCAGCAATATCGCGTGCCCGCATGAAGACGGTGTCGGGCGCGAAGGGGCCGCTCACGTCCAGACCTTCAGCCCGGGCGGCAGCTATGGCAGGGGCGATGATGGTTTGCTCCTCCACGCCAAACAGCCCACCCTCGCCTGCGTGGGGGTTGAGCCCGGCCACGCCAATGCGCGGCGCACGCCCCAGGCTGGCGCTGAGTGCGGCATGCGTGATGCGCAGGGTTTGCAGCACGCTGTCAAACGTCACCGCCTCAATCGCTAGTCGCAGCGACATGTGAATGCTGACCAGCACGGTTTTTAGCTCGTCATTGGCCAGCATCATGCGCACCGGCACTTCGCTCACAGGTTTGTTCAAAAATGCAGCTGCTTCAAATTGCAGCATTTCGGTGTGTCCGGGAAAACGGGCCGCCCAGCCGCCAGCAGCGGCCAGGGCTTCTTTGTGGATAGGCGCTGTGACCATGGCTGCCGCTTCGCCTGCAAGCACAGCCCGCGCGGCCCAAACGATGCAATCTGCCGCTGCCTGGCCTGCCTGAGCACTCACCAGACCAATAGGTACGGGCCATATCGACGAAAGAAGCTCACATTTTTGTAGCACCGGAATGCAGTTGGGTGGAAGGCTACTGGCCGACTCCAGATCCTCAAGCAGCACCACAGGCAAGGCCAAGGGGTCAGCCACCAGGCCAGCGGCGCGGCGCAATGTGGCCACATCGCCCACCACCACACAGCCCAGCATGTCACTAGGTGCGTTTCGATAAGCCCTGGCAATGATTTCAGGGCCAATGCCCGCAGCATCGCCCATGGTGATGAGCATTGGCTTGTTCATGTTCTTCAAGCCGGATTGTCGATGTCGATAAATTCATGCGCCAAACCAAACTGGCTAGCCACATGCGCCGCCACGGCGGGCGCGCCGTAGCGCTCTGACGCATGATGGCCGCAGGCGATGAAGGCCACACCCATCTCGCGTGCATAGTGCGCTTGCGGCTCCGAGATTTCACCCGTGATGAAAGCATCGGCACCTGCGGCAATGGCGGCTTCAAAATAACCTTGTGCGCCACCGCTGCACCACGCTATGTTTTTAATAGCTTGTCGTGTGCGTATTTGTTGGGCTACAGCCGTTATTTCACGCCCTAGAGCACGTTTTACAGTGCTTTCAAGCTGGCTCAGGCTTTCAAAGCTACCACCCTCTTCTTTGCCACCCATCCACCCGAGGTTTTGCGCGCCAAAGCGCCCTGCCACCCCTTCATGCGCGGCCAAGCCCAGCTTCAAGCCCAGCTGTGCGTTGTTGCCCAGCGTGGGGTGCGCGTCTAGCGGCAGGTGGTAGGCGAACAGGTTGATGTCGTGCTGGAGCAGCAAGGCCAGGCGCTGCTTCATCCAGCCTGTGACTGCGCCGCTTTGCCCGTGCCAGAACAGGCCGTGATGAACAAAAATCGCGTCGGCCTGCGCGGCGACGGCGGCTTCAATCAGCGCCAGACTGGCCGTGACACCCGAGACGATTTTACGCACCTCGGGCTTGCCCTCAACCTGCAAGCCGTTCGGGCCGTAGTCTTCAAAGCGTTCGGGTTGTAGCAGCGTATCAAACGCGGCGAGTAATTCGCCTCTAGCCACGGTCACGGTAAAAAACCTTCGACCGACAAATAGCGCTCACCCGTGTCGTAGTTAAAGCCCAGCACCGTGCTACCTGCGGGAATGTCCACCAGCTTTTGCGCAATCCGGTCCTTGATCGAGCCGCCGGGGTTGCTGCGTTCGGACTTGATGTAAATCTGGTGCGACTGGCAGGCCGCACCAAAGATGCGGTTGATGCGAATGTGCGGGGTGTTGCCAATAGTGGCGAGAACGCTTTGAGCTTTCATGGCGGTTTCCTGATGTGGTGCTAGCTGGGCTGGTGGGAGGCTGCTTTTAAATTATCGCCTTATGCGGTCTTGCAAACGGGGTATGGGCGTTTGCCAGGAGGCATTTCGGCAAACTAGACGAAAATCCACGCATCTACTTTCGATCTGATGCTTTTAATCTTATCTACACGCTCCATTCCATGCGCAAACTCTGGCTTTTGTTTTCCCAATCCGTGACTGTGTTTGTGGCGGCGTACTTTGTCGTCGCGACCCTCAAGCCCGAGTGGCTGGATCGCAGGCCAAGCCTGGGTTCGGTGTCGGTCATTGAAGCGCCCGCAGGCAACGTGCAGCGCAGTACTGGGCCGATGGGCAGCTTCAGCTCGGCAGCAAAAATTGCGTCGGCGGCAGTGGTCAGCATCAACACCAGCAAGGCAGCCGCCAAAAACCCGCAGGCTGATGACCCCTGGTTCAAGTTCTTCTTCGGCGACCAGGGCCGCGAAGAGCCGCAGGGCGGCCTGGGCAGCGGTGTCATCATCAGCGCCAGCGGCTACATCCTCACCAACAACCATGTGGTCGAAGGCGCAGACGAGATCGAAGTCATCTTGAACGACGGCCGCAAAGCCAAAGCCAAAGTCATAGGCACAGACCCCGACACCGACCTGGCAATACTGAAGATTGACCTCGACAAGCTGCCGGTCATCGTGCTGGGCAACTCGGATGCACTGCTGGTCGGCGACCCGGTGCTAGCCATCGGCAACCCCTTTGGCGTGGGCCAGACGGTGACGAGCGGCATCGTCAGCGCGCTGGGCCGTAACCAGCTTGGCATCAACACGTTTGAAAACTTCATTCAAACCGACGCAGCCATCAACCCCGGCAACTCGGGTGGCGCGTTGGTTGATGTGAACGGCCACCTGATGGGCATCAGCACTGCGATTTATTCGCGCTCGGGTGGTTCCATGGGCATTGGCTTTGCCATCCCCGTATCAACGGCCAAGCAGGTGCTGGAGGGCATTGTCAAAGACGGCCAAGTCACACGCGGCTGGATAGGCGTAGAGCCGCAAGATCTGAATGCCGAACTGGCCGAGACCTTCAATGTCAAAGCAAAAAGCGGTGTCATCATCACCGGCGTACTGCAAAACGGCCCGGCTGCGCAGGCGGGCATACGGCCCGGCGACGTGATCACAGCAGTCAACGGCAAGGCAGTGGGTAATGTGACGGAGTTGCTGGGTGCAGTGGCAGCCCTCAAGCCCGGTGTAGCCGCGCCCCTGACGGTGCTGCGCAAAGACAGCAAAACTGACATTGCCGTCACGCCCGGCAAGCGGCAAAGACCGAAGGTGGCGCGTGGGGCGGAGCGTTGAGGTGAGTGGGTCGCTATCTAAATAGTAGCTGGTTACGCCTATAAACAGAGATTCAAATATCCATGAGTTCTTTATCCCCCACCCCTTTCACCGACGCGGCGGACACCTGGAACCGGCGCTTCGAGGACGAAGCCTACCTTTTCGGCACCGAGCCCAACACCTGGCTGCGTGAGCATGCTGACGCGTGGCAGCCCGGCCAACGCGTGCTGTGTGTGGCCGACGGTGAGGGCCGCAACAGCGTCTGGCTGGCTGGCCGGGGCCTGATGCTGGATGCTTTTGACATCGCCAGCATCGGCGTGGCCAAGGCGCGCAGGCTGGCCGCAGAAAAAGGCGTGTCCGTAAACTTTTCCGTCAGCGACTGCGATGCCTACCCGTGGCCACTGGACACCTACGATGGTGTCGCGGCGGTCTTCGTGCAGTTCGCCGATCCGGCGATGCGCGCGCGCCTGTTCGCCAACATCAAGCGCTGCCTCAAGCCCGGCGGCACCCTCGTGCTGCAGGGCTACACGCCCATGCAGCTCGACTACAAGACCGGTGGACCAGCGCAGCTTTCGCACCTCTACACCGAGGAGCTGCTGCGCGAGGCCTTTGCCGATTTTGAACTGCTCCACCTGCGCGACTACGAGGCGGAGCTGACCGAAGGCGACCGCCACCATGGCCGCTCAGCGCTAATCGGTCTGGTCGCCCGGCGCAGATAAATCATCAGCAAAGAATTGGTCAGACTCCAATTAGCTCGCAGACGCTCAGTTCTGGTAACTGGTGTCGATGCGGTCCAGCTTGCGCAGCAGCGCCGGCCAGACAAACGGGCCGCCCATGCCGCCGCTGCGCACATAGACCGCCGCGCTGTCGTCGCCGGTGTAGATCTCTTCGCCAAAATGAATCAACTCGCCGCCGGCCTGCGCACTGAGCTGGATCTGGCAGGTGCTTTCCAGCCGGTACATATTCATGAAAGCGTCAGCCACTGTTTTGCCCACCGTCAGCAGGCCGTGGTTGCGCAGCACCAGATGGCTGGCGTTGCCCAGGTCTTTCTGTAGGCGCGGCTTTTCGTCGTCGCGGAAGGCCACGCCTTCGTAGTCGTGGTACGCCAGCGAGGCCAGCACAAAGGCCGACTGCTGCGAGATCGGCAAAATGCCACACTTCTGCGCGCTGACCGCGACGCCCGCCCGGGTGTGGGTATGCATCACGCACCCCATGTCGTGGCGCGCCTCGTGCACCGCGCTGTGAATCACAAAGCCGGCCGGATTCACCGGGTAGGGCGAGTCAATCACCTTGTTGCACTGTTGATCGATCTTGACCAGCGAAGACGCGGTGATTTCGTCAAACATCAGGCCATAGGGATTGATCAGAAAGTGGTGCTCCGGCCCGGGCACCCGCGCGCTGATGTGGGTAAAGACCAGATCGCTCCAGCCGTAAAGCGCCACCAGGCGGTAGCAGGCGGCCAGGTCAACCCGCAGCTGCCATTCTTCGGCGCTGACAACTTCTTTGAGAGAGGGAATGTTCATGGGAGCCTTTAAAAAAAATGGGGTGAGCTGACTTTAAGAGCGAACTTGTCGCCGGCCGCTGTCGCCTGGTTAATGCGGCCGGACCATGCGGAACAACTGCTCCGGCCCGATGGTGAAGTAGTCCCCCGGCCCGGCACGCCAGGCCGCCACGTGACAACCCCTACGCCTCCGAGCACCGCGGCAATTCGCCCGAAAAATGAATTTATAGAAGTGCCCTATAGCCCAATCAATACGGGCGTGACAAGCTATCAAATAAAGAGCACAATTGGAAAAGGTCGAGGTGGTCGCAGTTTGCGACCACCTCGACCTTTAACAGGCAATACCAAACCCACTACGGTTTGGCAACTTCTGCATCGGTTTCAGCCGGTGCCTTGGTGTGTTTGACAAAAAGCTGTGCGGCCAGAATACCCACTTCATACAGGGCGCCAACCACAATCAGCAACATGATCATCGAGCCCGCATCAGGCGGCGTGACCAGGGCCGTGACAATGGCGGCAATCACCCAGAAGTAACCACGGTACTCGCGCAGTTGCGCTACCGTCAGCACGCCCATGCGCACCAGCAAGATCACCGCAATCGGCACCTCAAAGGCCAGGCCAAAAGCCAGAAACATACCGAGCACAAAGCTTAAATATTCTTCAATATCAGGCGTGGCGGTGATCGACTTGGGCGCAAAGCTCTGGATGAAGGCAAACACCTGGCCAAACACGAAGTAATAACAAAATGCGACACCAATAAAAAATAGCAGCGTGCTTGAAACCACCAGCGGCATGACGAGCTTTTTCTCATGCGAATACAAACCTGGCGCCACAAACGCCCACACCTGGTAGAGCACCACGGGCAGCGCAATCATGAAGGCCGCCATGAACAGAATTTTGATGGGCACGACAAACGGCGTGATGACACTGATGGCGATCAGCGTGGCCCCCTTGGGCAAAGTTGCAATCAGCGGCGCGGCCAGAATGTCATACAGCGTGCTGGGACCGGGGTAAATGGCCAGCGCTGCTGCTGCGATGCCAATGGCAATGATCGCCTTGATCATGCGGTCGCGCAGTTCAAAAAGGTGCTGCACAAACGGCTGTTCAGTGCCTGCTAGTTCGTCAGGCTTGTCGGATTTGTCGGTGCTGGGGTCGCTCATGAGTGGGTTTGCGCTGAATGGCTTGCACTCAGGTGCTTACCGAAAATGAAGAAGATTTTTAGCCCGCTGCCTGAAGTACTAAAAGCACTAGAGGCCGACCGGCTTGGGCCGAAAGCGCGCTACACGCGCGGCACCAGACAGCGCCCGGGTACGCACGCCGGAGCGCGCTTTGTACCACTGCGGCGTGGCGCCCTGTTTCAGACGCCAGTTCTTTTTCGGGTGTTTGTACTCGGGGAAACTGATCATGCCGGGCAGCTGGTCGCCGGACGCCGTGCCCGTGGTTTCAGCCCATGATTTCTCAAAATCGCTGGCGTTGGTCTGGATGGAGTTTTCGACATCGCGGGCGGCACCCTCGACCGACTCCTTCATCTTCTTGAGCTCGTCGAGCTCCATCGAGCGGCTCACTTCCTGCTTAACGTCGGCCACGTAACGCTGCGCCTTGCCCAGCAGGGCGCCCACCGTGCGCGCCAGGCGCGGCAGTTTTTCAGGGCCGATGACGATCAGCGCGACAGCGCCTATCAGCGCGATCTTGGTAATGCCGATGTCAATCATTGAAATTCGCGATCACGAAATCACCCATCTTGTTAAGACCAAAGCGGCCGCTAGCGCCGGGCCGCCCCAAGCAAGCACAGCCCCAAATGCAGGTG
>JBCKNC010000102.1:0-8757 GCA_038902915.1 Polaromonas sp. | reverse complement strand
TACCGCAGCCACATCAAATGCTTCATCGTTTCAATAACCAGACCAATGAAATCGAGTAATGTAATGAGAACGACAAGCGAGTTGCTGATGGTCTTCGCTATTTTATTGCCCTGGCTCAACCCTTTCGCATCTGGACCATCACCCTCCGTCGTACCCTGGTTGGTTACCGCGATGGCTATCGGGTACTCGCTACTTTTCGCATCACTGCGCTCATTTCACGATAAGGTCGGACATAAAGCGGCGTTTTCGCAGCGCTGGGTATCTGTGGCCGCCAGCGCATGGCTGCTTGCTGGTGTTTTGAGCAGCGCTATCGCACTACTGCAGTATTTTGGTGCCACCGGCTTTTTTGAACCCTGGGTCAACCACGCAAGGCTGGGCGAGGCGTTTGCCAATTTGCGCCAGCGCAACCTGTTTGCAACGCTCACCAACATGGCCCTGGCGGCGTTAATCTGGTTTGCTGTCAGTAAACAGTTTGCGCATCGAGCGCCTGGGCGCGCGCAGTGGGTGGCCATTCTGCTGGGCTGTTTACTTGCTGTCGGTAATGCTGCGTCCCAATCACGTACCGGCGTGGTTCAACTAGGACTTGTTTGCGCACTGTGCGCGGTTTGGGGTCTATGGCGGCACGCTATGGTTCGCAACATTCTGATGGCGGCTGTCATCACCTATGCGGCAGCCATATTTTTATTGCCGATACTTGGCGGGTTTGATCTGTCCATTTTTGGCATGACTGCGCGCCTGCGGGCGGGCGACCTACCGTGCGCCAGCCGCACTACCCTGTGGTCTAACGTGCTGCATCTGATGGCCCAAAAACCGTTACTCGGCTGGGGCTGGGGTGAGCTTGACTACGCACACTACGTGACCCTGTATGACGAGCCGCGCTTTTGCGCCATTCTGGACAACGCGCACAACCTGCCACTGCATCTGGCTGTGGAGCTGGGCGTTCCGGTGGCGTTACTGGTCTGTGCTGGTTTTGCGTGGTGGGCGCTGCGGCAGCGGCCATGGCGTGAAGTCGATCCAACGCGCCAATTGGCCTGGAGCGTGCTGGCGGCCATCTTGCTGCACAGCATGCTGGAGTACCCGCTTTGGTATGGCCCGTTCCAGATGGCCTTCTGGATTTGTATTGGCTTGCTATGGCGACCTGCGCCAGCGCCTGCGTCAGCGTCAGATGAGGTTTCGTACAGCACAAAAAATCCGTTAAATAGTCTTGTAGCGCCCATATTAAAAGCCTCATTAGCTATTATTTTAATAGCGTGTACGGGCTTTGCAGCCTGGGACTACAACCGCGTCAGCCAAATTTACCTGGCGCCTGTTGCGCGTGATGCGGCTTACCGCAGCGGTACGCTGGAGAAAGTCAATGCGTCCTGGTTTTTTGATAGCCAGCTCCGCTTTGCGCAACTGCTGGGGACACCGCTCACACCTCAAAACGCAGAGTGGACTTTCAACACGGCTACTGCTTTGCTGCACTATTCGCCAGAGCCACGAGTGGCCGAAAAAATCATCGAAAGCGCGGTGTTGCTCAAGCGTGATGCAGCCGCGCTGGAGCAGATGGTGTACTACAGGGCGGCATTCCCGCTTGACTATGCGGGGTTTTTGGGGTCAGAGCCCAAATTCGCCGAGCCTTTGGCTCACCCGTAGGGTGCAGTGCTTGCACTGCAGCGAAATTGGTGTCTGACCCCAATAACCCACTCAGACCGGCCTATGAACAAAACTACCCGACTTGCCGCCGTGCTTTTCGAGCACACAAACATCGGTGATGGTCATGCCCCGATCCACGGCCTTGCACATGTCGTAGATAGTCAAAAGCGCTATTTGCACGGCGGTCAGCGCCTCCATTTCCACGCCCGTCGGGCCAACGGTTTCAACGCTTGCGCGGCAGACTATGGCGGCGCTGTCCTCGTGCAATGGGCGTGAAATCAATCGCCACGCGCGTCCGTCCTCGTGGGGCGTGAAATCAATCACCACGCGCGTCAATGCCAGCGGGTGGCACAGGGGAATCAGGTCGCTGGTTTTTTTGGCAGCCATGATGCCGGCCACGCGGGCTATACCCAGTACATCGCCTTTTTTGGCATTGCCTGCCAAAATAAGGGTCAGCGTTGCCGGACTCATGACAATACGCCCCTGGGCAATGGCGATACGATGGGTTGCTGCTTTGGCAGTGACATCAACCATGTGGGCTTGGCCTTGGGCATCAAAATGAGTGAGCGTGGTTGTTGAGTGGATCGTCATACAGTTACAAAACCTTTACAAGCAAGCTTCATCATAAGACCATGATTATCAAATCAGATTTTTGGAAAAACCCTAGGTACCCTCTGCATAACTCTGGCGAGGCTGTGGTGTGCGGATCGAGATGGGCCGCAAGGCGTCTTTTTGCAGTCAATAGCCCAGCTATTGGCAAGAAAAACAACGCAGCGGACCGCTCGAGCCCGCGCAATCACAGACCGCAGGGAGTGATGCAGAGGGTCCCTAGCTACATCCCCATGCTGGGCAGGCAGACTTTCTGGACGGTTTTAATTGATCTCAATACAGCCGAGGTACTGGCTTTTGTTCCCATTGATTCGTTCTAAAATCGCCCTCGTTACCGCGATGGCGTTCATGCTCTCAGGCAACGCCTCGCTCGCCCAAGCACCTGGCGGCGTTACCCGCAATGCGGGCGGCCTGCCGTCTCTTGGCGATAACCTTGAAATGTCCGCTGGTACTGAACGCCGTCTTGGCGACCGCATCGCCGCCAGCATTTACCGCGACCCTGACTATATTGACGATCCGGTGCTTGTCGACTACATGCAAACCATCTGGCAAAGCCTGATGGCTGCGGCGCGCGCGCGGGGTGAACTCAATACTGAGCTTGACGAGCGCTTTGCGTGGGGGCTTTTTCTGATTCGCGACCGAAGCATCAATGCCTTTGCATTGCCGGGTGGCTACATGGGTGTGCATCTGGGCCTGATTGCTGCTGTGACTACCCGCGACGAGCTGGCAGCGGTGCTTGGGCATGAGCTGAGTCACATCACGCAGCGGCATATTTCGCGGCTCATCACGCAACAGGCGCGCACCACGCCTTTGTTGATCGCCGCCATGATATTGGGCGCGCTGGCCATGAGCAAAAGTCCGAATGCGGCGCAGGCTGTGATTATGGGTGGGCAGGCGGTTGCCGCTCAATCGCAGCTTAATTTTTCGCGCGACATGGAGCGCGAGGCCGACCGCATCGGCTTTAATGTGATGACGGACGCAGGCTTTGACGGCCGGGGCGTAGCCAGCATGTTTGAAAAACTCCAGCAGGCATCACGCATCAACGACACCGGCTCCTTCCCCTACCTGCGCTCCCACCCGTTGACAACCCAGCGCATTGCAGAAGCGCAAGCCAGGTTGCAACTCGATTTGCAGCAAGCCCATCCCAACAAAGCCACGGCCAGTGAGTCAGCGCAAGCCCGTTTGCTGCACGCCGTGATGGCCGCACGCGCGAGCGTTCTGGCCGACCCGGGTGTGGATGCACTGCGTGCCATGGTGGCCCAAGCACAGCGTCAGGCAGCACCTAGCACGGATGCTCGTAACACCGGCAATCTGTATGCCGGTGCGTTGGCAGCCGCCAAGCTCAGGGACTTCGCTCTGGCGCGCCGCCTTGCTGAAAGGCTCAAGGGGCAGGTAACGGGCAACACGGCAGCTGCCAATGCGACCAGTCTGCTCAGCATCGAGATTGATCTGCTGGCCGGGCTTGTGCCAGCAGGCGCTGCACAAATCGATATGGGGGCAACCACGGTGCGTGCAGAGCTGTTGATGCAGGCAAGGGCCTTGCTGGCAGCGGGCAAGCCGCAGGCGGTGTCGGATCGCCTGATAAGCTGGGTCACGGCCCACCCCAAAGATGAAGCGGTCTGGCAGTTGCTGGCGGTCGCTTACGGCAACCAGAACCAGAGCGTGCGTGCCATTCGCGCCGATGCAGAAGGCCGTGTGGCGCAGCTTGACTACACCGGTGCGCTGGAAAGATTCAGGGCGGCGCAGACCATGATACGAAGCAATCCGGGTAGCGCAGATTTTGTCGAAGGCTCCATCATCGACACACGTGCGCGGCAACTGGCCTCACTTGTTAAAGAGCAAGCGCTCCAGGACAAACTCGATCGCTAGTTGCAGCACTGAATAAATCAGCGAACCAATCAGCGCTGCGACAAAGCCATTCACGTTCAGGCCGCTCAGCAGGCTGGCTGCCAGCCAGAACATCAGCGCGTTGATGACAAACAAAAACAGGCCCACGGTGACCAACGTGACTGGCAGTGTCAAAAGTACCAGCACCGGCCGTACCACCGTATTGAGCGCGCCCAGCACGGCGGCGGCAATCAGCGCGCTGGTGAAGCTGGTTACTACCACGCCGGAATAAAGATAAGCCACCGCCAGCAAGGCGGCAGCGCTACAAAGCCATTTGATAATTAGTTTCATAGCCGAGAGAATACATCCGAAGCTGGCGAGCCAAATGCACAACTTATTCCAGAGCGACCCCTTATCTTCGCGAGTACTGGATAATCCAGTTTCAGAGTTATTGGGGTCAGACACCAATTTCGCTGCGGTGCGAAGCAGCGCCCCCGGAGGGCGAGCCAAAGGCTCAGCGAATTTGGGCTCTGACCCCAAAAACTCCTCAGGCAACTGAAAAGATCACCTCGACATGGCCAGCATCCACATCACCGACATTGAAGCGGCCATCAACTACTGGCGCGAAAAAACACCGTCGCCCGACGGCATCACGCTGGGCGCAGAGCTGCGGGCGCTGGCCGAGGTGTATGCGCTGATGATTTTTTACCATGAGGACGAGGCTGACGAAAAGAGCTTCCCACCCAAGGCCATGAGCGCCTGGCAAGCCTGGTACGACACCACGGCTGATACGCCCTGCATCGCCATTTGCTCGACCAGCCAGGGCGATGAAATGTGCAAGGGCTGCGGCCGCACGTTTGAAGAAGTGCAGAGGTGGCCGGAGCTATCGCCCGCCGCCAAACGCAGCACCTGGCGGCGCATCACGATGGAGGCTACAGCCTGGCGCTTTGGCCGCTACGCCGACCGAGCGTTTGAAAAGTCTGAAAACAAATTTTTCGACGGGCCGCCCCTAGAAAAATTAGCCCCCTCGGGGGGCAGGCGGATTTTGGGGTCAGAGCCCCAATTCGTTCAGCCTTCGGCCGGTCCAAAGGACTGCAGTGCCTTGCACTGCAACGAAATGGGTGTCTGACCCCAATATCCGCCGTGGGGGCCCGTTACACCCGCTTGGCTAAGACCGCCGCCATACCCACATAGCTCGCAGGTGTCATGGCCAGCAAGCGCATCTTCTCCGCATCAGGAATCTCCAGCGAACGGATCAGCGCATGAAGGTCTTCGGCTTTGACGGTTTTGCCGCGTGTGACTTCCTTGAGTTTTTCATACGCACCCTGCACGCCATAGCGGCGCATCACCGTTTGTATCGGCTCGGCCAGTACTTCCCACGAGGCATTCAGGTCGTCTTGCAGCGCTTGAACATTCAGCTCCAGCTTGCCCAGCCCCACGCTTAAAGAGTTATAGGCCAGCACGGCGTAACCCAGCGCCACGCCCATATTGCGCAGCACCGTGCTGTCGGTCAAATCGCGCTGCCAGCGGCTGATCGGCAGCTTCTCGCTCATGTGTTTGAGCAATGCATTGGCTAGGCCAAGATTGCCCTCGGCGTTTTCAAAATCAATCGGATTGACCTTGTGCGGCATGGTTGATGAGCCAATTTCGCCAGCCTTTAAACGCTGCTTGAAGTAACCCACGCTGACATAGCCCCACACGTCGCGCGACCAGTCAATCAGGATGGTGTTGGTGCGCGCTACCGCATCAAACAGCTCGGCCATGTAGTCATGCGGCTCAATCTGGATGCTGTAGGGCTGAAACGTGAGGCCCAAACCCAGCGGCTCCGGCGTTTCAATCACCTTGCGGCTGAAGGCTTCCCAGTCGGTATCCGGCCAGGCAGACAGGTGCGCGTTGTAGTTGCCCACTGCACCATTCATTTTGGCCATCAGCTTGATAGCGGCAATTTTTTCGCGTGCATTCACAAGGCGCACCACCACATTGGCAATCTCCTTGCCCACCGTGGTCGGGCTGGCCGTCTGGCCGTGGGTACGACTGAGCATGGGCTGCTCGGCATAGGTATGCGCCATATCGCGCATCTGGGCAATCACCTTGTCCAGGGCAGGCAATAAGACCAGATCACGCCCGCCCTTGAGCTGTAGCGCGTGGCTGGTGTTGTTGATGTCTTCGCTGGTGCAGGCGAAGTGCACAAACTCGCTGACGGCCTGCAGTTCTGGCCGGGCTTCGAATTTGGACTTGATCCAGTACTCCACGGCCTTGACGTCATGGTTGGTGGTCTTTTCAATCTCCTTGATGGCCAGCGCATCGGCCTCGGAGAAGTTCTTGCCCAGACCCATCAGGTAAGTACGGGCGCCGGGGCTGAGTGGCTTGAATTCGGCAAAACCGGCATCCGACAGGGAGATAAACCAGGCAATTTCGACCTGCACCCGGCGCTGCATATAGCCCTGTTCGGACATCAGGGGGCGCAGGGCGGCGAGTTTGGGGGCGTAGCGGCCGTCTAGCGGCGATAGCGCGTTGATGGTAGAAAGCGTGTTGGGAGAGCTCATGCGCCAATTGTAGGCGGGCCGGTTTGCTTGGCCTTTGCGTAGGCAAGCTTAGTGCCGGGCCGATAGAATGCAGCCTCTGCGCTTACTTTGCACCTTCCTGTACAAGAACCATTCATGAAGCTCATCGGATCCAACACCAGCCCTTACGTGCGAAAAGTACGCATTGTGATGCTTGAGAAAAAGCTCGACTACCAATATGTCACTGAAGACGTGTGGGCGGCTAACAGCACGATCACCGACTCCAACCCGCTGGGCAAAGTGCCCTGCCTGGTGATGGAAGGCGGCGAGGTCGTGTTTGACTCGCGCGTGATTGTTGAATACCTCGACACCCTGTCGCCCGTCGGCAAATTAATCCCCAGCCAAGGCCGCGAGCGTGCCGAAGCCAAAACCTGGGAGGCACTGGCCGACGGCCTGATGGACGCAGCCCTGCTGGCCAGAATGGAGTCAACCTGGGCAAGCCGCACAGACGCACAGCGCAGTCAGGCATGGATAGACCGTCAGCTGGACAAAATCAACAACGCCCTCGAAGCCATGAGCACCGGGTTGGCAGACAAACCGTTTTGCAGCGGCGCGCATTTCAGTTTGTCGGATGTGGCGGTGGGTTGTGCGCTCGGCTATCTTGATTTGCGCTTTGCCGACATTGCCTGGCGCCAGGCGTATCCCAATCTTGCGAAGTTGCAGGAGAAGCTGATGCTCAGGGCCAGTTTTGTCGAGACTTTGCCGTAGCAGCTATAAATTCGACTGCGAAGGAGTTGACATGCTTTATCCAGAAATATTCAAACAGCTTGAGTCTGTCCGCTGGAACATGGCCAAGGACATTCCCTGGGCCAGTTTTGACGCTTCCAAATTGACAGACGAGCAGGCGCAGACCATCAAGATGAACGCCATCACCGAGTGGGCCGCGCTGCCGGCCACCGAGATGTTTTTGCGCGACAACAAGGACGACAGTGACTTTTCAGCTTTCATGTCGATCTGGTTTTTTGAAGAGCAGAAACACTCGCTGGTGCTGATGGAGTACCTGCGGCGCTTCCGCCCCGAGCTGGCGCCTACCGAACAGGAGTTGCACGAGGTGCGCTTCGAGTTCGAACCGGCCCCGGCGCTGGAGACGCTGATGCTGCATTTTTGCGGTGAAATCCGGCTCAACCACTGGTACCGGTGCGCCAGCGAATGGCATAGTGAGCCGGTCATCAAACAAATTTACACGCAACTCAGCCAAGACGAAGCGCGCCACGGTGGTGCCTACCTGCGCTACATGAAGCGCGCCATCGACAACTTCGGCAACGAAGCCAAGGCCGCCTTCACCAAGATCGGCGTGCTGATGGCCAGTGCTCGCCGCACCGCGCAGGCGCTGCACCCGACCAATCTGCATGTGAACAAAGCCCTGTTCCCGCGCGACACCATCCAGTCGCGCCTGCCGAATCCGGACTGGCTGGAGCACTGGCTGGACAGCCAGATCAAGTTCGATGCGGTATGGGAGGGCAAGGTGGTCGAGCGCATCCTGCACAACATGAGTTTGCTGATGAACCGCAGCTTCAAAACTGTGCAGGAATTGAACCGCTACCGCAAGGAGCTGAGCCGTGAAATCGCCGGCACTATCGCCCCAATTTTAGCTCTAGGTTTAGCTCTAGGTTTAGCGCCTGAGCTCAAGCCCCAAGCCGTGTGAGCGAGCCTGCTTTTCTCCAGAAAATAACGCCGCGCACGGGCGCTGCGCGGCGTATGGCCGGATTGGCAAAACCAATCGTCTTTACCAATGGCGTTTTTGATGTCTTGCACCGTGGCCATGTGACCTACCTGGCACAGGCGCGTGCGCTGGGCGCAAGCTTGGTGCTGGCGCTCAATACTGATGCCTCGGCTCGCCGTCTGGGCAAGGGACCAGACCGGCCCTTGAACAACGAAAACGACAGGGCCATGATGCTGGCTGCGCTGGAGTCTGTCAGCCTGGTCACCTGGTTTGATGAAGACACGCCACTGGACATCATCAGCGAACTAAAGCCTGACATCCTGGTCAAGGGCGGCGACTACGACATGCGAAAACTGCCGGAGACCACAGTGGTAGAAAGCTATGGTGGCAAGGCCCTGACGATACCGTTTGTGGATGGTTATTCAACGACGGCGCTGGTCAAACGCATCCGCAGCGCGG
>JBCKNC010000101.1:0-8853 GCA_038902915.1 Polaromonas sp. | reverse complement strand
GAACCCGGTTACTCGATCATGAACAGCGGCTGTCCATACTCCACGGCCTGACCGTTTTCGCACAGGATACGGGTGATCGTGCCAGACTTGTCGGCCTCGATTTCATTGAGGATTTTCATCGCTTCAATGATGCAGATCGTCTCGCCTTCCTTGACCACGCTGCCGACTTCAATGAAAGGTTTGGCACCGGGGCTAGCCGAGCGGAAAAACGTGCCAACCATCGGCGACTTGACGGCATGGCCAGTGGGTGCCTCTGCCACAGGCACGACGGGTGCGGCTGCCACCGCTGCGGGAGCGGCTACCATGGCTACAGTAGGTTGCTGCATCACCAGAGGCGCACCGCTGGCTTTAACGATGCGTACCTTGCCTTCAGCTTCGGTAATTTCAAGTTCCGACACATTGGACTCTGATACAAGGTCAATCAACGTCTTGAGTTTTCTTAAATCCATGGTGTTGTCTCCAACGACGGGTTTGCGAAGGCCTGAGCACTGGTCAGCAGCTTTTCACCAAGTTTCGTTATCTGAATGCTTAATGAAAGCTTCTGGGCGTTAAAACATTTATCAGGTGTCTAAATGGTAAATCGGACGATAGATTTTTTACCGATCAATCCGGGAAGACGCAGAGTGTACATCAAGCAGTTACGCTTGAAATCAAAAAATAGCTCGCCAACTTGATTTATAAAACTACTTTTAATGTGCAGCCATAGCTTTATTAGCGCTATTTAAATACATTTAACGGAAGTTATTGAAAGTTACTTTCGCAAACCCTATTTCAACGCCGCCCAAAGCTTCAAGTCGTCCGGCGTGACCTTGCCCGTCTTGCGATGCAGCAATTGCCCGGAGCCGCTAAACACCACGGTGAAGGGCAAGCTCCCGGCGGCATTGCCCAGCGATTTGCTCAGTTCAGTACCGCTCAATCCCACCATGCCGACCGCAAAACCCAACGGTTTCGCCTGTAGCCATTTGCGCACGGCGCTGGGCTGGTCTACCGCCAGACCGAGTACCTGCCAGTTATTGCCCTTGTTGGCGCTATAAAAGCTGTCGATCAGGGGCAGCTCTTCAATGCAGGGCGGGCACCAGGTGGCCCAGAAATTAACCAGCAGGGGCTTGCCACGAAAGCCACTCATGGCGAGTACTTTGCCGTCTGGCGTATCAAAACTCAAATTCCAGAACGGGTCGGCCTGTTGCAGCGGCGTTGGATGCGACTGGCTTTTCCACCAGGCTGCACCTGCCCCCGCCAAGCCAGCGGCTGCGGCAGCACCGCCGTAAAGCATTGTTCTACGTTTCATTTTTCAATCTCCGGGGCGTTTTGTGTATTTTGCACGGCTAGCAGCCTGTCGGACCTTGGGAGCATCGGCTGCAAAAGCGCCGCAGCGGTCCATTTTTCACCGGCTTTTTGTCCCATAGCCTGGCTATGGGCCTGCAAATCCGGCAAAAACTGTCCTCGCTGGGGCTCTTTTTCGCTATCGATGCCCAAAGCCCGACAGGCTGCTAGGAGGATCAATTTTTGCACGGCCAGGATATTGCCTCGCGGCGTGCGCCCCTTGGCATCGGATCTCAAAGCACCGCGCAAATCGTCGTGGTCATAAACCATGTAGTGAACACCCACATGAACACTCAGTGGTTTGCAAAGGCTGCTCAAACTCAAGGCCTCGACATCGCCGCCGGTAAAGCCCTTGACGGTGCGCGGCTCATAGTCTGCATTGTGCTCTATCAAGGCAATTTCCGCCGACTTGGGGTCATCGCAAAACAACTGAATATAAATATCAGACAGCTTTGTCGCCGTGCCGTGCCAGACCGCCCCGGTCAAATAGGGCCGGAAAGCGGCCATGCGCTGCATCCAGACCAGCGCCAGCTCGCGCAAAGCGGCCAGCTCAAACGGCTGGCTATCGGCGCAAAACACCGCAATGTATTCACGCACCGCATCCTCTAACAAATCATTGTCAGGCAGTTCGGTGCGCGCGGGCAGCGCCATCTGCTTGACGGCGCGGCGTTTGGCGGGGCCGTATTCAAGGCCTTCTTCCACCACCAGTGCGGCGGCGGTGGCGGCAATTTCAGATTGAAGGGTGTTCACGTTGATATAGGCAAGGCAGCTCGCTAAAAGCAACTGGGCAGTTTAGGCTAAAGCAAGGCCACACACTTCCCTCAATAGTTTCGTGGTCTGAGCATATCGCGTTCAGTTAGCCGCAAGCGGCTTAAGGCAAAATCAGACCCTTGAGACTGGAGACAACGTGACCGATTCACTAAAACAAAAAGCCCCGCCGCGTATAGCTCTCATCCACGCCACAGCGTTGGCAATTGAGCCAATCGCCGCCGCCTTCAAACACCACTGGCCGCAAGCTAAGTGCATAAACTTGCTAGACGACAGCTTGTCAAGCGACCACGCGCAAAACACGGGCGTTCTGACCGACACGATGACGCAGCGCTTCGTGACGCTGGCGAACTACGCCAAAGATACCGGCTGCAACGCTATTTTGTTTACCTGCTCCGCCTTCGGCCCAGCGATTGAGGCCGCGCGCGCGGCCTGCGCTTTGCCCACCCTCAAACCCAACGAGGCGATGTTTGAAGACGCTCTAGCGCTGACGGCTAACAGTATTGGCACGGTCAAGCTGGGTTTAGTCGCCACCTTTGAAGCGTCTTTGCCGCCCATGACAGCAGAGCTGCAAGCCAAGGCCAATCAATCAGGTCGCAGCATCCAAGTACAAACCGTGTTTGTGCCCGAGGCGATGCAAGACCTGGCCGAAGGCCGCGCTGAAACGCACCATGAAAAAATCGCCGCAGCGGCTACAGCCCTCAAAGATTGCGACGTGGTGATGCTCGCGCAATTCTCCATGGCCGCCTCGCTACCCTTTGTGCAAGCCAAGCTAGGCTGTTCTGTTCTCAGCAGCCCCGATTGCTCAGTTTTGGCCTTAAAAAAGGCCATTTTGATGCCCTAATACGGTTGTAGCCCAATCAATACGGGTGTGCCCAGTTACGTTTTTAATAGCAAATTAATTCACTCCAGCAAACCATGACCCCTCACCCACGCGTTCGCTTTCAAGCACTTCGGCAGTTCATCACCCAAGCCATGGCGCAACTTGGCCTGCCTACAGACGACGCCGCCACCGTGGGCCGCTTGATGGCTGAGGCGGAGCTGCAAGGCTCTGATGGCCACGGTGTGATTCGCCTGCTGCCCTATGCGCGTCGCATTCGCGCAGGCGGCCTCAACCTCAAACCCAACATCACCGTGGTCCAAGAACGCCCCGCCATGGCGCTGCTCGATGGTGACAACGGCATGGGCCATGTGGTGATGCAGCGTGCCGCACATATGGCCATTGAAAAGGCCAAGGTTTGCGGCATAGGCTGGGTCGGTTCGCGCCTGTCTAACCACGCCGGGCCTGCATCGCTGTACGCCCGCATGCCGATGGCGCACAACATGATTGGGCTGTACTTTGCAGTCGGTAACGCCAACCACTTGCCGCCATGGGGCGGACTGGATATGCTGCTGTCCACCAACCCGATTGCCGTGGCTGTGCCCGCAGGACAAGAGCCGCCGGTGGTGTTAGACATGGCGACCACCGTGGCCGCTTACGGCAAAGTCAAAGCCAAAGCGCAAAAGGGCGAGATGATGCCCGAAGGCTGGATGATTGACCGCACGGGCGCGCCGCTGCTAGACCCCAAGCGCGCCGACGAGGGTTTCTTGCTCCCGATTGGTGGCTACAAAGGTTACGGCCTGTCGCTCATCGTCGGCCTGTTGGCGGGCACGCTCAATGGCGCAGCCATGGGCAAAGCGGTGATTGACTTTAATAAAGACGAGCGCAGCACCACCAACACCGGCCAAGCCATCATGGCGATTGATTTGTCGGCTTGGGGCGATGTCGATGCCTTCAAAGCCCGGGTTGATACGCTGGTGCGCGAGCTGCGCGGCAGCGAGCGCATGCCGGGGGTTGACCGCATTTGGCTGCCCGGCGAGCAAAGCCACGCCAAGCGAGAAGCGAACCTGGTAAGCGGCATCGCCCTGCCCCCTGCACTGCTGGCGCAGCTCGATGCGTTTGCGCTCGATGCTGGCATCGCGACCTTGCAGCGCGAATAAGTCGAACCAATCAAAAGCGCACCAACATTACTGCTGAATGATCGCTAAAAACTGAGCCGCCCAGCTCCTAAAATCTCTGCCATGCACATACACATACTCGGAATTTGCGGCGCCTTCATGGGTGGCTTGGCGGCGCTGGCGCTGGAAGCCGGCCATAAAGTCACGGGTTGCGACACCGGCGTCTACCCGCCCATGAGCAACCAGTTGCGCGCCCTCGGCATTGAGCTGATTGAAGGTTACAGCGCTGACCAGATGGCGTTTGAGCCGGATGTGTTTGTGATCGGCAATGTGGTGTCCCGCGCCAGACTGGCCGACGGAACGCCCAGATACCCGCTCATGGAAGCAATCTTGAACAGCGGCAAGCCTTACACCAGCGGCCCGCAATGGTTGTCCGGCCATGTGCTGCACCACCCCACGCACCACGCTACCGGCCCACGCCATGTGCTGGCGGTGGCTGGCACCCACGGTAAAACGACGACGACGGCGATGCTGACGTGGATACTTGAAAGCGCAGGTTTGAAGCCCGGTTTTCTGGTCGGCGGAGTGCCGCTTAACTTTGGCGTATCGGCGCGTCTCGGCGAAGGCAATACCTTCGTCATTGAGGCCGACGAATACGACACGGCGTTTTTCGACAAGCGCAGCAAGTTCGTTCACTACCGGCCACGCACCGCCCTACTGAACAACCTGGAGTTCGACCACGCCGATATTTTTGATGACTTGGCAGCCATTGAAAAGCAGTTTCACCACATCATACGCACCGTGCCATCAACAGGCCGCGTCGTCGTCAACGCACAAGAAGCCAGCTTGCAGCGCGTACTTGGCAAAGGCTGCTGGAGTGAGCAGATACTTTTCGGCAACAGCACTCCGCAGCACAACGGTTTTACGGCTGAGGGGGAGCCGCATGACTTCACCGTCCTGAAAGCCGGCAAAGTCGTCGGGCGGGTTCAGTGGGCTGTCAGCGGCATGCACAACCAGCTCAACGCACTCGCGGCGATTGCCGCCGCAGAACACGTAGGCGTTGCGCCTATGGTTGCTGCTAGCGCGCTGGGCAGCTTTCAAAACGTCAAGCGCCGCATGGAAGTTGTGGGTGTTGTCAAAGCAGCGGGCGGCGACATCACCGTCTATGACGACTTCGCGCACCACCCCACCGCCATCCACACCACGCTAGACGGCCTGCGCCGCCAGCTCAAAAGCGCGGACAAGGCAAGCGAACGCATCCTCGCCATCTTCGAGCCGCGCAGCAACACCATGAAGCTGGGCAGCATGACGGCACAACTGCCCTGGAGCCTGGAGGCAGCAGACCTGGCCTTTTGCCACGCAGGCGGGCTAGCCTGGGACGCACGCGCCGCGCTGGCCCCCATGGGCGAGCGCGCGCAAGTCGCGAACACGATTGACGAGCTGGTCGCGCAGGTCAAAGCCGCAGCTAGGTGCGGCGACCATTTGCTGTGCATGAGCAACGGTGGTTTTGGCGGTGTTCACGCCAGGCTGCTGGAAGCGCTGAAATCGTGACGGGGGCTGGCCGCGCAAAATTGCTATCAATTAAGTAGCTGCCTGCGCCCGTGAGTATTGGGCTATAGCCGTAAATCGTGCAGATCAAAGCGCTGCTGCGTGGCGGAAAGTCCCTGTAGGGTGGGCATCGCCCACGCAATCCACGACTTGGCTCCATTCATGAAGCCAGCGTGGGCAGTGCCCACCCTACGAATCAGCAAGACCTGAATAGTTACCAGATTAAAGCGCTGCTGCGCGGGGGAAAGGCGCGAGTCCTTGCCCCCAGACGAAGCGCCGTGCTCCTTGCAGCGTTAATGCTGTTAGCCAAATAGTCCGCTACTTGCAGGACTATGGGCATTCGCAGAAACCCGAGCAAACGCCTACTTTTTCACCCTGCGGGCCACAACGGCTTGCGACAGGGTGTCCAGCACAGCCAGCGAATCGCCCCACGACAGGCAGGCATCGGTGATGCTCTTGCCATACTCGAGCTTGCTGGCGTCGTCCTTGCCTGGCGTGAACTTCTGCGCGCCGGCGTTGAGATGGCTTTCAACCATCAGGCCGAACACCTGGTGCGAGCCGCCCGATACCTGGCCGGCAATGTCGCGCGCCACATCGACCTGCTTTTCATGCTGCTTGGAGCTGTTGGCGTGGCTGCAATCGACCATCAGCCTAGCCGGCAGTTTGGCTGCAGCCAGTTCTTTGCAGGCCGCGGCGACGCTGACCGCGTCGTAGTTAGGCGCTTTGCCGCCGCGCAAAATCACGTGGCAATCCGGGTTGCCGTTGGTCTGCACCACGGCGACCTGGCCATTTTTATGCACCGACAAAAAGTGGTGGCCGCGCGCTGCCGCCTGAATGGCGTCGGTGGCGATGCGGATGTTGCCATCGGTGCCGTTCTTGAAGCCTACGGGTGCAGACAGGCCCGATGCCAGCTCGCGGTGGACCTGGCTTTCGGTGGTGCGCGCGCCAATCGCCCCCCAGGAGATTAGGTCACCGAGGTACTGGGGCGAAATGACATCCAGAAACTCGCTGCCGGAAGGCAGGCCCAGGCGGTTGATCTCGATCAGCAACTGGCGCGCGATGCGCAGGCCTTCGTCAATGCGAAAGGTTTCATCAAGGTAGGGGTCGTTGATAAGCCCTTTCCAGCCCACCGTGGTGCGCGGTTTTTCGAAGTAAACGCGCATCACGATTTCCAGCGTACCAGCGTATTTTGTGCGCTGCTCCATCAAGCGCTTGGCATATTCAAGCGCGGCTTGCGGGTCATGAATCGAGCAGGGCCCCATCACCACCAGCAAGCGGTCGTCAGTACCTACCATGATGTTGTGGATGTTCTGGCGGGTGTGGGTGATGAGGGACTCAACCGCCGTACCGCGAATCGGGAAGAAGCGGATCAAATGCTCGGGCGGGGGTAACACGGTGATGGCCTTTATACGTTCGTCGTCGGCCTGGCTGGTGCGGTCGATGGGGTTGGCTCCGGGTGGATACCAGGCATCGGTGGCGTTAGCTGGACGGGCAGACGAAGGGGCGTTCGCGTGGGTGGACGGTGTGGTCATCGTGGGCTCCTGAAGAAAATAAAAATCAAAATATCAAAAAAAAACCGCCGGGATTTGAGTCCGGCGGTTCGAGTGAGGTTGCGGTTTACTTACGCGCTTGCCTCTCGTCCACCGGGGACTGAGAAATAAAAGCTAAAGTAAAACCAAGCGCGCTGCATGGCTTGCAATGTAGCACAGGTTTTTGACATGGCCATTTTCAAGCGGTGCCGCCCACCGTTAGCCCGTCGATGCGCAGGGTCGGCTGGCCGACACCCACGGGCACACTCTGGCCTTCCTTGCCGCAGGTGCCGACACCGCTGTCGAGTTGCATGTCGTTGCCCATCATGCTCACGCGGGTCAGCACGTCCGGGCCGTTACCGACAATCGTTGCGCCCTTGACCGGGTACAAAATTTTGCCGTTCTCGACCCAGAAGGCTTCGCTGGCCGAGAATACAAACTTGCCCGAGGTGATGTCCACCTGACCGCCGCCGAAGTTGGTCGCGTACAGGCCCTTCTTGATGCTGGCCACGATCTCTTCAGGCGCTTTGTCGCCACCCAACATGTAGGTGTTGGTCATGCGCGGCATCGGCACATGGGCGTAGCTTTCGCGGCGGCCGTTGCCAGTGGGCTTGACCTTCATCAGGCGGGCATTGAGCGAGTCTTGGATGTAGCCCTTGAGGATGCCGTCTTCGATCAGTACATTGCGCTGGCTGGCGTTGCCTTCATCGTCTACGTTCAATGATCCACGGCGGTCGGCAATCGTGCCGTCGTCCAGCACGGTCACGCCCTTGGCTGCGACGCGCTGGCCGATTTTGCCGGCAAAGGCACTCGACCCCTTGCGGTTGAAGTCACCCTCCAGCCCGTGGCCGATGGCTTCGTGCAGCAAGATGCCGGGCCAGCCGGAGCCAAGCACCACCGTCATCTCACCAGCGGGTGCAGGGCGCGCTTCTAAGTTGGTCAGCGCGGCCTTGACCGCATCGCCCACGTACTGCGCAATCTGCGCGTCGTCAAAATAAGCCAGACCAAAACGACCACCACCGCCACCAGAGCCGACTTCACGGCGGACTTTGCCAGCCACTTTTTTCTCGGCAATCACCGTCACACTCAGGCGCACCAGCGGGCGCACATCGGCGGCTAACGTGCCGTCGGCGCGCGCGACCATCACCACGTCGTATTCACTGGCCAGGCCTGCCATCACCTGCACAATGCGCGGGTCTTTGGCTTTGGCGAGTTTTTCAACCTTTTCAAGCAGCTTGACCTTGGCCGTGCTGCCCAGCGTTGCGATAGGGTCAAGGTCGTTGTAGAGCGAGCGGCTGCTGGCGATCTTGCGGCTGGGAGTTTTGATGCGGCCTGTCTGACCGGCGGCGGAAATGCTGCGCACCGTGCGCGCGGCATCAAGCAGCGAGGCTTCAGAAATATCGTCAGAGTAGGCAAAGGCGGTTTTTTCACCGCTCACAGCACGCACGCCCACACCTTGGTCAATGCTGAAGGAGCCGGTTTTGACAATGCCCTCCTCAAGGCTCCAGCCTTCACTGCGGGTGTACTGGAAGTACAGGTCGGCATCGTCCGCACCATGGGAAATGATTTCACCCAGCGCCCGGCTTAGGTGTGCTTGGGTCAGGCCAAACGGCGCGAGCAGCAGTTTTTGGGCAATATCCAGTCGCTCCGAGGTCGATGCTGCGGTTGGCCGAACGGTAGAGGACGTGATGGAAGCGTTAAGGGCTGTAGCAGAGGCGGCGCGAAGTGAGTTCATCAGGCCATTGTA
>JBCKNC010000100.1:0-9206 GCA_038902915.1 Polaromonas sp. | reverse complement strand
TATGCAAGATTGCAACGCTCGTTTTGTACCGCCGTGTTATTGGGACTTTTCTGCGCCGGCGTGGCGCAGGCGCAGAAATATGTGAAGCTCGCGCCCTTCCCGAACGCTTCGGAAGAACTCTACGGGATATCGTCCGGCGGCAAGCTCTACGTGTTCGGCGGGCTCGCACCCGGCTGGACGCCGAAGGCGCTGGTATTTGAATACGATCCGGCCACCGACAAGTGGACCAATAAAAAGAACATGCCGCAGGCATCGCACCATGTCGCGCTCGCGGAATTGAACGGCAAGATCTATATGTTCGGCGGTTTCGTGAAACCGGCGTCCGGGCCGACGGCATGGCAGCCGATAGACAACGTGTGGGAGTACGACCCGGGCAACGACTCGTGGAAAGAACTCGCGCCCATGCCGACCAAACGCGGCTCCCCGAATGCTGCGGTGGTTAACGGCAAGATCTACGTGATTGGCGGCGCGGGGCTCAATCCTGGGTCCAAGGAAACTGCGCTGCATCCGGCGCGTCCGCAACGGGTAGTGGGCACCAACGAAGTCTACGATCCGGCCACCAATACGTGGCAAACCCGCAGCCCGATGCCCACCGCGCGCAATCACGCGGCGGCTGGCGTGGTCAACAACAAGATTTACATTATCGGCGGGCGCGTCGGCAACGCGTTCATCACCCGCGCAAGCAATACCGACATCGTAGAGGAGTACGATCCGGCGACCGACCAGTGGGGCGACCTCAAGGCGTCGATGCCGACCGCACGCAGCGCCACGGCGTGGGGTACCTACAAGGGCAGGATTTATGTCGCCGGCGGCGAAGTGCGCACGGACCGCATGGCGGGCACCTTCCGCGCGGTGGAGGCGTACGATCCGGCCAGCAACAAATGGTTGATCCTGCCGCCGATGGAATTCGCCCGTCACGGTCTGGCCGGTGACATCGTCGGCAACCGGTTGCACGTGGTGAGCGGTAACATCCAGTCAGGCGGGGGTCCGGGAATGGTAATTGCGACGGATTACCACGAAGCGCTGATTCTCGATCCCGACGCTAAGTAGCGAGAAAATAAGGGGTCAGGTTCGAATTAAGCGATCAACCAACGAGAAGATTATGGGAAAATTTGCTGCACTTTTGATAGCATCATTCTCGGCGGGCCTGCTGATCTAAAAAGCAACGACTGCGCCGAGGTAGGGCTGTGCCCGCAGCCCAGCTTTCCATGTCGTTTGTGCCGGTGGGCGGAAAAACCTTGGGGATTCAGATCGCCACATCAGGGAAAGCACGACTCTTGGGGCGCTTTTCGGTGCCATACTTGGCCTCATGCGGTTGGAATTCCTATCCTTTCCTTGCGTGGAGACAAGGCTTGAGTGTGGAACTGGGAAAGCTGTTCGTGAACGGAAGGGGCTGGAGTATGTTTGGTTTGCTGAACAAGAAACTCGTGATGTGTTCGTTGCTCCTGCTGCCACTTTGTGCGATGGCGGTGGAACACCCCGTGAGCCAGGCCGATTTGTCGGCTTACAAGGAGCTTGCCCAAACTAGGCTGGATGCGGCCAAAGAGAGTTTACAGAAAGATCGCGAGAGAATTGAGGCGCGTCTCGACAGTCAAGATAAGCGTGTCGGAGATATAGGGTTATATCTCATGGTTTTTGGCACGCTTCTTACTGTGGTCGGTTTAGCAGTGGGCTTTGTGGGCTATTTTACTGTCAGTAGCCGCGCAGAGAAGGAGGCACGCTTGGCGGCGGCAAAGTGGATGGAGCAGGAAGGGAGGGTGACCCTTGAGGCGCAAATTAAAGAATTTGGTTTGCACATTGCTTCTGAGAAACAAGCTGCCACAAAAAAACGGGAAGAATTGGATGACGAGATTGATGCTTTGCGTCCTGCCGCTACTTCAGATATGGCAGAGCAACAAAAACAACTAGGCTTAACACAAAAACTATCGGATAGTTCATCATCTCACGAGCAGGCATCGTCTGCCGATACCGATGCCATCGGTAAACTGGTGAATGCCCTGAAACGCAAAGCAGAAGCGGAATATGGGTTCGACGATTGGAATGCTCGCGCACATGATGCCTACCCGAAAGGGAAGCATGAGCAGGCGGCTGAATACTGGCTTCAGGCAGTTGCTGCTGGTGGGGCAACACGTATAAAAGTTGCTCAGGCACTTTTTAATGCTGGGCTTATGCTTGGTAAATTAGGCCGTAGTGCAGAAGCGATAGAGGTGTACAACAAGCTGGATGCGCACTATGGCAGCGCGACGGATGTGACGTTGCGTGAGCAAGTGGCAATGGCGCTGGTCAACAAAGGCGACATGCTTACCCGGTTAAATCGCAGCGAGGAAGCGATAGCGTTGTATGACGATGTGATGGCGCGCCATGGCAGCGCGACGGAAGCGGTACTAAAGAAAATTGTTAGTAATACTCAGAACAGCAAAGGCTACACCCTTTTGTGTCGAGCCAAGGCGAATTGGAATGATAAGGCTGATCGCCTGAGTAATTTGCAAGCCGCTACCGCGCTATTTTCGCAGGCGGTGAATGATAGTAATGATAATAAGCAAATTGTGTTGGGCAATCAGGCATACACGGCCTGCCTGCTCGGCCAGCCGGATATTGCGCGTACCTTGTTAAACCAGGCGTTGCAGCAGGGTGGAGAAAAATTGTACAAGGCGACATTGGGTGATTTAGATATTCATCCCGTGCCACCTGACACTGGGTTCCGCGCCTTGCTGGAAGAGCTTTGGGCGGAAGTCAGTGCGAGGGATAATGCGCCGCATGTTTGAAACCATCCAATGGGGGCGATAAAAATAAGGGTCAGGCTCGAATTAAAGAGCTCGGGTTGTCGGGATGCTTATCGAAGCAGTTTGCCCTGCACCCACTCGGCGATCGCGAGCAGGCGGCAGTCATCACCGGGGAAATCGGGGTCAGACTCCAATTAAAACAGGGTCGACTAAAGAGTACCGTTTTGTCTACAATTCAAAAGAGACCCCTCAACCGAAAGGAAGACCATGTTGCACAGCTACCAAGCCCAGCTCAACGGCACGCAGCTTATTTGGATTGATACACCGCCTGATAGGCTGGCGCATCAGCGCGTGGTCGTGGTGATACAGGACTCTGAATCCACGGGAATGTCTGGGGCAGCGCAAGACCGCGTCAAGGGCTTTGAGCGTGCGCGCGGTTGCCTTGGCCACCGGGGTTTGGCCAGCCGGGATCAACTCCTGGCCGAGCTGTCTACCCTGCGTGAAGACTGGTCGCGTAACCCCTTAGATGGTGCCTCGCCAAACGCACGCAAGCTTTGACCGTGGATCCGTATCGTTGATGGCTACAACTTCACTTTTTGACAGCAGCGCTGTCATCCTTTATTTGGAATAAGGCATTGTTGATACGTCGACACCAAAACAAGGTACAAAAGAGTAAATCCGATGAATGAAGTGATAACGAAACCCAACTCAACGGCTATATCTGGTTTGATGGCTTCGCCGCGCGCGGGCGATGGCACCGGAATTTTTCCGAGTCAGAAGATTAAAGAGATGCTGAATAGTGGCGAGATCAAAACGACATTGATTATGTTTGATCATGACCAAATCCAGCCCGCCAGCATAGACCTGCGTCTTGGCGATTATGCATATCCCGTAGATACGAGTTTTCTTCCAGGCAGGGGAATGAAAGTACTCGAGAAGCTGAAGCAGCTCGATGACCAGTTTGATGACTTCAAAATTGATCTTAGCGAAGGCGCTGTTCTTGAAAAGGGGCGCGTATATGTTATTCCTCTCTTGGAATCCATTAATTTGAAAAGTGACGTAGCTGCGTTTGCTAACCCGAAGAGTTCAACCGGCAGGTTGGATATTTTGACGCGCTTGATTGCCGATAGCGCCACTAGTTTTGACCAAGTTAGCGGGGGTTATGAGGGCGAGCTATTTATAGAGGTTGCGCCCCGGAGTTTCAGTGTAGTGGTAAAGACTGGCACCCGCTTGAACCAGTTAAGATTTCGCCGTACACGAGGAGAGGAAGCCAAGCCCATCACGGGAGCAGACTGGAAAAGGCTTCTCGATGAAGGCCAGATTGTTGATTTCAGCGACCACGAGAAAAATGCGAGATCAAATAAAACAGGGGTATTGCCTTTCACTGTGGATTTAAAAGGCTCCGGCAGGGAAGGCGACATAATCGGATATCGCGCGAAGAAGCATGCCAAACGTATTGACCTGGAAAGGCGGGATTATGATCCGTTGGATTTCTGGGAGCCTATCCGTTTTCACAAATCGTCTTCACTGATACTGGACCCTGATGAATTCTATATCCTCATGACGAAAGAAGCGATCGCGGTGCCGCCGGACTATGCGGCTGAGATGCTACCGTACGATACCCGTGCTGGCGAATTTCGCGTCCATTATGCCGGTTTTTTTGATCCCGGATTCGGTTGGAATGCTAAGATAAATAGAGCAGGAAGTAGCAGGGGAGTTTTGGAAGTGCGCTCACACGAAGTCCCCTTTTTACTAGAGCACGGACAGCCGGTCGGATGGCTTCGCTATGAGCGTATGGCAGCTCGGCCAGACCTTCTGTACGGGCAAGACATCAATTCGAACTATCAAGGTCAGAGCCTTAAATTAGCCAAACAGTTTAAGCAACTGTGAAGTTTGCGTTAGCGTAGGTTATTGGGGTCAGACACCAATTTCGCAGCGGTGCGAAGCACCGCTCCCTACGGGTGAGCCAAAGGCTCGGCGAATTTGGGCTCTGACCCCAAAAACCTAAGCGTAATCGCTCACCGGTATACAGCTACAAAACAGGTTGCGGTCGCCGTAGACGTTGTCAACCCGGCCAACCGGTGGCCAGTACTTCGACTGTCGGATAGCGGCTATTGGAAAGGCTGCGAGCTCGCGTGAATAGGGGTGAGACCAGTTGGCGACCAACAAGCTGGCTGCGGTGTGCGGCGCGTGTTTGAGCGGATTGTCGTCTTCTGGCCAGTGCCCGTTTTCGATCTGGCGAATCTCTTCGCGGATGGCAATCATGGCTTCGATAAAGCGATCCAGCTCGGCAAGGTTTTCACTCTCGGTTGGCTCGACCATCAAAGTGCCGGGTACCGGAAAGCTCAGCGTGGGTGCGTGAAAGCCGTAGTCCATCAAACGCTTGGCCACGTCTTCGGCGGTCACACCGCTGGTTTCTTTGAGTGGACGCAAATCGAGAATACATTCGTGTGCGACATGGTCATTTTCACTGGCGTACAAAGTGGGGTAGTGGTCTTTGAGCCTTGAGCTGATGTAGTTGGCACTCAGTATGGCGATCTCGGTTGCTTGCTGCAGGCCTTCAGGCCCCATCATGCGGAAATACATCCAGCTGACGGGCAGCACTGCGGCATTGCCCAACGGTGCTGCTGATATGGCCCCCACGCCGTTCACAGGCAAGCCAGCGGTGGCATGACCGGGCAGGTAAGGCACCAAGTCAGCCACCACGCAAACCGGCCCTACACCCGGCCCACCGCCGCCGTGCGGGATACAAAACGTTTTATGTAAATTGAGGTGACTGACATCGCCGCCAAACTCGCCGGGTGCAGCTAGGCCAACCAGCGCGTTCATGTTGGCACCATCCACATACACCCGACCGCCGTGGCTGTGTACCAGGGCGCAAAGTTCTTTGACCTGTGTCTCAAACACGCCGTGCGTACTGGGATAAGTAATCATCATGCAGGCTAATTTTTCGCTGTGCTGCTGGCACTTGGCTTTCAGGTCGGTCATGTCCACATTGCCTTGCGCATCGCAAGCGGTCACCACCACCGTCAACCCGGCCATTTGTGCGCTGGCCGGGTTGGTACCGTGGGCGGATGACGGAATCAAACAAATATTGCGCTGGCCTTGGCCGTTGGCCGCTAGGTAGGCTTTGATGACCAGCAGCCCGGCGTATTCGCCTTGCGAGCCTGCGTTGGGCTGTAGGCTGATGCCGGCGTAGCCTGTGGCTTGGCAGAGCCAGTCGCGCAGTTGCTGGTCTAGCGCTGCATAGCCCTGCAATTGGTCAGCCGGCGCAAAGGGATGGATATTGGCAAACTCTGGCCAGGTGATAGGAATCATCTCGCTGGTGGCGTTGAGCTTCATGGTGCAACTGCCCAGCGGGATCATGCTGCGGTCAAGGGCCAAGTCTTTGTCGCTTAACGCTCGGATGTAGCGCAGCATGGCGGTTTCAGAGTGGTGGGTGTTGAAGACCGGGTGCGTTAGAAAGTCGCTGCTGCGGCGCAGCTCTTGCGGTATCAGCGGCTCCAGACCTTTTTCAAAATCGCTGATGCGCGGCAAGGCTTGATCTGGCTTGGCAAATACCGACCAGAGCAGTTCAATATCCGCGCGTGTGGTGGTCTCATCAAGGGCAATACACAGGTAGTTTTTAGAGTGAATTCGCAGGTTAGCGCCCGATTTGCGGGCGCGAGCAGCTATCGATTCAGTCGCAGCGTCGGTTTTAAAACTGAGCGTATCGAACGCGCTGTTGCCCCGCATGGGGTGGCCAAGCTGCGCCAAACCTTGGGCCAGGATCGCGGTGTAGCTGGCTACGCGTTGGGCGATGCGCTTCAAACCTTGCGGGCCGTGGTAGACCGCGTACATGCTGGCCACCACGGCCGGTAGTACTTGCGCCGTGCAGATGTTGGAGGTGGCTTTTTCACGACGAATGTGTTGCTCGCGGGTTTGCAGGGCCAACCGGTAAGTCGGGTTACCGTGTACATCAACGCTCACGCCAACCAAGCGGCCCGGCATGGAGCGTTTTAACTCATCTCTGCAGGCCAGATAGGCGGCGTGTGGCCCGCCTGCGCACAGGGGCATGCCAAAGCGTTGTGTGCTACCCAGCACAATGTCGGCACCCCATTCGCCCGGTGGGCTGAGAAGCGTTAATGCCAGTAGATCGGCAGCAACAATAAATGCCGCTTGCTTGCTGTGCGCCATAGCAACGTCAACGCGAAAATCATCAATCCGGCCGCTGCTACTGGGGTACTGCGCCAGCACCGCAAAATAGTCGCCCTGCAAAGCCGCGTGCCACTCATCAGCCGAGTTGGCAAGCAGCAGCGTAATGCCCAGCGGTTGCGCGCGTGTCTGGATGACTTCAATGGTTTGCGGGTGGCAATCGCCGGCGACGACAAACACATTGCTTTTAGCTTTAACGATGCGCTTGGCCAGCGTCATCGCTTCAGCTGCAGCGGTGGCCTCATCTAGCATGGACGCATTGGCAATCGGCATACCCGTCAGGTCGCAGACCATGGTCTGGAAGTTGATGAGCGCTTCCAAGCGGCCCTGCGAAATCTCGGACTGGTAGGGCGTGTAGGCGGTGTACCAGGCCGGGTTTTCAAGAATGTTGCGCAATATGACTCCGGGCGTGTGCGTGCCGTAGTAGCCCTGGCCGATAAAGCTTTTCAAAACCTGATTTTTGGTTGCAATCGCCTTGAGTTGTGCCAGCGCTGCGGCCTCTGTGCTAGGCGCCGGGATAGCCATGGCCGTGCTGCGTGCGATGGATCGCGGCACGATGGCCTCTATCAATTCCCTGCGTGATCTGGCACCGACGATGCCCAGCATGTATGCCTCGTCAAGCTCGCTGATGCCGATATGGCGGGCAATGAATTCAGCGGAATTTTCAAGACCACTCAAGACCCTAGCGGATTGCATCAACATGTCGCGATTCCCCTCAAGCCGAGAATGTGGTGTAGGTGGCCTCATCCATCAAGGCATCCAGTTGCGACGCATCCGACAGCCTGATTTTGAAGAGCCAGCCGGCACCCAGCGGGTCGCTGTTGGCCAGCGAGGGGTCGTCTTTGAGAGCCTGGTTTATTTCGATGATTTCACCGCTGACCGGCATGTACACATCGGCTGCGGCTTTGACCGACTCGACCACGCCAGCGGTATCTTTTTGTACAAAGCTTGTACCGACGGCAGGCAGGTCTACAAACACCACATCGCCCAATGCGTCCTGCGCATGTACTGTGATGCCGACGGTCGCAGTGTCGCCGTCAATCTTGAGCCATTCGTGGTCTTCGGTGTATTTGAGTGTCATGGGGTCCTTTATGGGGTTTTTCAAAAAAATAAGTGAATAAAAATTCAACCGCGAAAGTAGCGATTGGCGACGAAGGGCATTGCGCTGACCTGCATCGCCACCGGCTTGCCTCGCACGATAGCCTTGATGGTGCTGCCTAGGGTGGCAAATTCGGGTTTGACGTAGCCCATGGCAATGGGCTGGTTGATGGTGGGTGCCAGCAGGCCACTGGTGACGTCGCCAATCGGCGCGCCATCCATGCTTTGCAGCTCGGCGTGGTCGCGCACCGGAATACGTTCGAGGGCGATAAGTCCCACTCTTACGCGCTCTAGCAGCGACGGGTTGTCAAGCTGTGCGAGGATTTTTTCTGCACCTGGAAATCCGCCCGCGCGTGCGCCACCGATACGGCGTACTTTTTGAATCGCCCAGTTCAGGCTTGCTTCGATGGGTGTGGTGGTGGTATCAATATCATTGCCGTAAAGGCACAGGCCAGCTTCCAGTCTCAGCGAGTTGCGCGCACCCAGGCCTATGGGTTTGACCTCTGGTTGCGCGAGCAGGGCCCGGGCCAGAGTGTCTGCCTGCGATTCATGCACCGAGATTTCAAAACCGTCTTCGCCGGTATAACCGCTGCGCGTGAGAAAACAGTCGCAACCTGCAACCGTGAACCGGCCGCCAGTCATAAAGACCAGTTTTTCGACACCGGGTGCCAGGCGCGAAAGTGCGCTGACAGCTTGCGGCCCCTGCAGTGCCAGCAGCGCCATTTCTGGCATGGGAACGACTTGGCAGCGGGCATCCATCTTTTCCTGGATGTGTGCAATATCACCCACCTTGCAAGCGCCGTTGACAATGACAAAAATATCGCCACCGTTCAGGTAATCGCGATTGAAAAACATCAAATCGTCCATGATGCCGCCGACGTCGTTGAGCAGCAGTCCGTAGCGCTGCTTGCCGGCTGGCAGGTCCATCACATCAACCGGCATCAGGGTTTCAAGCGCGGCAGCAGCGTCCGCGCCCAGCAGCCGCAACTGGCCCATGTGCGACACATCAAACAGTCCGGCGGCTGTGCGGGTGTGGTGGTGCTCGGCCATCAACCCGGTGGGGTATTGCACCGGCATCGAGTAGCCCGCAAACGGCACCATGCGCGCGCCAAGCTCTACATGCAGATCATGCAGCGGCGTTTTCAATAAATCGGGTGGACTGGACAAAAACGTTCTCCGAGGGGCAAACAT
>JBCKNC010000099.1:0-9228 GCA_038902915.1 Polaromonas sp. | reverse complement strand
AGCCATGAAAAAAGCCGCTAGGCGCAAACCGGGCGGCTTTTCTATCCGGCAAAAACCGGAACACACGAATTAACGCTTGCTGAACTGCTTGCGACGGCGGGCTTTGCGGAAACCGACCTTTTTACGTTCGACTTCACGCGCATCGCGGGTTACAAAACCGGCCTGGCTCAAGGCTGGCTTGAGCGTTGCGTCATAGTCGATCAGGGCGCGGGTAATGCCGTGGCGCACTGCACCAGCCTGGCCGGACTCACCGCCGCCGTGGACGTTGATCATGATGTCAAACGTCTCGACGTGGTTGGTCAGAAACAGAGGCTGACGGCAGATCATGATCGAGGTCTCGCGACCGAAGAACACCCGGATGTCACGGTCATTGATCGTGATTTTGCCAGTGCCTTTTTTAATGAACACGCGGGCGACGCTTGATTTGCGACGGCCGGTGCCGTTGTTCCAATCACCGATCATTTGGCTGACTCCCGTTGTGCGTTGGCGGATATGCCTGCAATTTCAAGCACCTTGGGCTGCTGGGCCGTATGCGGATGCTCTGCACCACCATAGACCTTGAGCTTTTTGATCATGGCGTAGCCAAGGGGGCCTTTTGGCAGCATGCCCTTGACGGCTTTTTCCAGGGCACGGCCCGGGAATTTGGTCTGCATGTCACGGAAATTGGTGGCACTGATGCCGCCTGGATAACCGGAGTGACGGTAGTAAATCTTGTCGGTCGATTTGGCACCGGTCACACGCAGCTGGGATGCGTTGATGATGACGATGAAGTCACCGGTATCGACGTGAGGCGTATAAATGGCCTTGTGTTTGCCGCGCAAACGGAGAGCAACTTCGCTGGCTACTCGTCCGAGGACCTTGTCGGTCGCGTCAATCACAAACCACTCGTGCGTCACGTCAGCGGGTTTGGCGCTGAAGGTTTTCATGAGTTTTCTCTTTAAAGGGAAGGGTTTGTCGGGTTCTTTTCCACGGTCGGCGTTCTTCTAGTGAGAACCTCTTAGGTGGGGGTCCGCGCACCAGACAAGCTGGTTTGCTGCTCCGCCGCGGAACCACGGGTGCGCTGCAGAGCATTGGATTATATGTGCACTTCTATAAATTCATTTTTCGGGCGAATGGCTGCGTTGCGCAGTGCTCGTCGGGTTTTTGGGGTCAGAGTCCAAATTCATCGTGCCTTTGGCACACCCTCCGGGTGCGATGCTCTGCATCGCAATGAAATTGGCGTCTGACCCCAATAACCCTTCCGGTTCCTGCGCTCCGGACGCCTTGCACTTCATCCCGACAACGCAGTTGCAGTGAAGACTAACTTGTACCCAAGTTACGTCGTAACTAAAATCTGAATTTCTAGAAGTACCCATATGAATAATCAGGGGTTTAAACGCCCAGCTTGGTACGATAGAGCCATGTTTTCTTATCGTCACGCCTTCCACGCCGGCAATCATGCTGATGTCCTGAAACACACCACCCTGATCGCACTTTTAAAGTATTTGTGCGGCAAAGACACTGCCTTGAGCGTCATTGACACCCATGCAGGTGCCGGGCTGTACCGGCTCGATGGCGACTATACCGAGACCAGCGGCGAGGCAAAAGAGGGTGTTTTCAAGCTGTTTTCACCTCTAAAAGTGGCTGAAACCCAATCAATACGGGCACGACCAGCCCCCAAAACAATAGCCGCTCGCACCCAACTTGCACCCGCTCTGGAGGCCTACGCCAACCTATTGCGCGGCCTGAACCCACAGTTTGCCGAGACCGGCGATGCGGTACACCTGAAAATCTACCCCGGCTCACCCTTCATAGCCCAACAATTTTTGAGTGGCCGCGACAAGCTCAAGCTGTTTGAACTGCACCCCACTGACTTCAAATCACTGACTGGCAACATCGAGCAGCTCGGCGTGGGCCGCCAAGTGTCGGTTTCGTGTGAAGACGGTTTTGAGGTGCTGAAAACCTTTTTGCCGCCACCCTCCCGCCGCGCGCTGGTGCTATGTGACCCGAGCTACGAAATCAAGTCCGATTACCCGCGCGTTGTGGCCTGCATGAGCGATGCCGTCAAACGTTTTGCCACCGGCACCTATGTGGTCTGGTACCCGGTTATTCCAAGGCCGGAGGCGCATGACCTGCCGCGCAAGCTCAAAACGCTTGCCGTGAAAAGTTCCCGGAGCTGGCTGAATGCGGTTTTGACCGTTAAATCAAGCAAGCTGACGAGCGATGCCGATGGCGCGGTGATTCGCCCAGGCTTGCCCGCCAGTGGCATGTTCATCATCAATCCGCCGCACACCCTGAAGGCCGAGCTGCAAGCCGCATTACCGCAGATGGTGGCCCTGCTGGGGCAAGACCGCAACGCCAGCTTCACGCTGGAAAATGGCGACTGAAGGGTCTGTTGGCCCTTTAATCAAACAGACCATAACAGCAATAACCATGACCAGACAATACATCAGCTCAGGCTCAACATTTGAAACGCAAATGGCTTATTCGCGCGCTGTCGTTGCGGGTGACTGGGTGTTTGTGTCGGGCACGACCGGGTTTGACTACGCGGCCATGACGATATCAAGCGACATTGCAGAGCAAGCCGAGCAATGCTTTAAAAATATTGAGGCAGCGTTAAGCCAAGCCGGCTCAAGCCTGAAAGACGTGGTTCGCGTGACCTATGTGTTGCCCGATGCAGCCAGCTTTGAGCAGTGCTGGCCAGTGATGCAAAAATATTTTGGTGCTGTGCGCCCCGCGGCGATGATGATCTCAGCCGACTTGGTGGATGCGCGCATGAAGATTGAAATTGAAGTGACTGCGATCAAGCAGCGTTGAAACAGCATTGACTAAAGGCGCAACGTGCGACGCTACCCCAACCATCAAAAAATTACCCCACCATCTGACCCATGCGTCCACTCTGATAATCGATCATCGCAACGCGGATTTCCTGCTCGGTGTTCATTACAAAGGGGCCCGAAGCGGCGATAGGTTCGGTAATCGGTTCGCCGCCCATCAATAACACACTGCTGTCTTCCACGGCCTGGAACTTGATCTGCGTACCACTTGTTTCCAGCAAAGCCATATCCCCATCACTCAACACTGTATCGCCCAACTTGATCTTGCCCTGCCGTATGAACAGCATATTGTTGTGCCCATCAGACACTATCAATTCCACACTCTTGCCCGCAGTCACCTTGATCACCCATAAATTTACCGGGCTGTAAGTACTGGCAGGCCCTTGGGTTCCGGCACAGCTACCCGCAATCACGCGCACAGATCCGGCACCATCCGGCAACTGCAGCTCGGGAATGTCCTTGCTCAGAATCGGCTGGTATTTCGGCGGAATCATTTTGTGCCTGGATGGCAAGTTCACCCACAACTGCACCATTTCCAGCATGCCGCCGCGCTTTAAAAATTCAGTCGATAAAAATTCCTCATGAATAATGCCCGAGGCCGCCGTCATCCACTGCACATCGCCCGGGCCAATTACGCCGCGATTACCCACCGAATCCCCATGCTCGACTTCACCCTGAAAGGCGATGGTCACCGTTTCAAAACCACGGTGAGGATGAGGGCCCACTCCCAACTTGTTGGTGCTTGCTTCAAACTCGCGCGGGGCTGCATAGTCGAACATCAGAAACGGGCTGATGTCCTGCGTAAAAGCTAATTGCCCAAATACCGGGCGCACTTTGAAACCATCACCAACCCAATGGCTACGGTTATTTGCTGGAAGAATTGTTTTAATCTTTTTCATAAGCCCTCCTGGCTTTCAATGATTGGTTGTTCCATATTTCACGACACGAAAACCACGGTGGTCAGGCCTTACATTTGACATTTGAAGATTGAGGCGGCGATGACGCACGAGCGATCAGGCCTCAGCCTTGCTGCAAGCGTTTGCACAGCTCCAGCGTCGCAGCACTCTGGTTCATGGTGTAGAAATGAATGCCGGGCGCGCCGCCATTTTTGAGTTGCTCACACAGGTCTGCAACCACGTCTAGCCCAAAGCTTTTGATCGACTCGACATCATCGCCAAAACCTTGTAAGCGCAGGCGAATCCAGCGCGGGATCTCGGCACCGCAGGCATCTGAAAAGCGCATCAGCTGGGTGGAGCTGGTGATGGGCATGATGCCGGGTACCACGGGCACGTCTGCGCCCAGCTTTGCTGCGTCGTCTACAAAGCGGAAGTAAGCGTCGCTGTTGAAAAAATATTGCGTGATGGTGGAGTTGGCACCCGCCTTGACCTTGCGCACATAGGCTTGCAGGTCTGCGTCCGCCGACTTGGCCTGTGGATGGATTTCAGGATAGGCCGCAACTTCAATGTAAAAGGCATCATCGGTCTCGGCTCGGATAAATTCAACCAGATCGCTGGCGTAATGAAACTCGCCGCCCAAGCCGTAGCCGCTGGGCAAATCACCACGCAAAGCGACCAAGCGCTTAACGCCCATCAGTTGCAGCGTGGCGAGTTGCTGGCGCACGATGGCCTTGGTTGCGCCTACGCATGATAAATGGCTTGCAGCATCAACACCTTCGGCCAGAATTTCGCTCACTGCCGCAAAGGTACCTGCTTGCGTCGAGCCACCCGCGCCAAAAGTGACCGAGCAAAACTCGGGTTTGAACGCATACAACTGCTGACGAACGGCGCGCAGTTTGACTACACCTTCGGGGGTTTTGGTGGGAAAAAATTCGAAGCTAATGGGCAATTGATTCGTGTTCATTCAGCAGCATCCTCATCAATGGTCTTTTTACTTTTTTTGGATTTTGCGCGCGCCGGGCCGTGCTGGCCGGCATGGGCTTCTTCTGAGTCTTCATGCGCCGCATGCCGCGCGCGTTGCTCGCTGCGTGGTGTGCGCTTGGGCAGATTGCGTGCTGGGGCGGCAACCAGCAGCTGGTCTTCGCCTTCTACGTTGTGGCCTTTTTGCGCATGAATAAAAAACTCGCGGTTACCGTCGCCACCTGCAATGGGTGAGTCTATCCAGCCCAGCACTTTAAGGCCAAGCCCCGCGCAGGTGTCACGCAGGCGCTTTTCAACAAACTCAAACAATGCGGGCTCACGCACAATGCCGCCCTTACCGATTTGACCGGGCTGCAATTCAAACTGCGGTTTGACCAGCATCAGCAAATGGCCGTCGGCCTTCAGCAAGCGCGCAACAGCGGGCAGCACCAGCGTTAAAGAGATGAAAGACAAATCGCCGGTTAAAAAATCAAACCGCGGGTTGAAGTCATCATCGCCCCTGTCTTCGTCGTCAGCTTCATCATCAAGCTGCACGGCACGCGCGTAGTGCTCGGCCAGATCATCAGCCGTGAGTGAGCGCGCATTCACGCCTTCAATGCAGACTACACGCGCATCACCGCGCATGGTCGCGTGCAACTGGCCGTGACCCACGTCAACGCCCACCACCTTGGCGGCGCCGTGCTGCAACAGACAATCGGTAAAGCCGCCGGTGGACTGGCCAATATCGAGGCAGCGCAGGCCGTTGATGTTCACGCCGGAGAGCTTCAAAGCACCTTCAAGCTTCAGCCCGCCGCGCGAAATGTATTTGGCCTCGGTGTTGTCCAGCACCTGCAGCTCGGCTGCGTCAGGCACCTCGTCACCGTTTTTGGCAACGCGCTTCCACGCGGGCGCCACATCGCCCTCTACCAGCACGCGCCATTGCACGCTAGACGCAATCAGGCGCTGGGCCTGGGAGCGGGTGGTGGCAAAGCCGTGTTCGACGAGGAATAAGTCAGCGCGCATGTGTTTTTTCTCCGTCTTCCGACGGCCTCAAGGGCGTAGCTAGTGTAGTGTTGCACGCTTGATGGAACCAATAAAAACGATGGATTTTGGGTCAGGGCAAGGCGCAAACCACAGCGATACCCGTAGGTATCGCGCGGATTTGCAACGCCGCCATGGCGCAAAAGACGCGTTTTTATGTTCCAGATAGCGTGCAACACTGCACTAGCACGCAGTAGCCACTAAAAAATCAATAGCGGTAGGTGTTGGCTTTGTACGGACCGGCCTTCGACACCCCGATGTACGCAGCTTGTTCATCACTCAGTTCGGTCAGCATCGCGCCGACTTTCTTCAGGTGCAAGCGCGCGACTTTTTCGTCCAAGTGTTTTGGCAGCACATACACCTTACCGACTTCATATTCAGCCTGCTTGGTGAAGAGTTCGATCTGTGCAATCGTCTGATTGGCAAAGCTCGACGACATCACGAAGCTCGGGTGACCCGTGCCGCAACCGAGGTTGACCAGGCGGCCTTTGGCCAGCAAAATAATACGCTTGCCGTCCGGGAAAATCACGTGGTCAACTTGCGGCTTGATCTCTTCCCAGGTACATTTATCGAGGGCAGCAACGTCGATTTCGTTGTCGAAGTGGCCGATGTTGCAGACGATGGCCTGGTCTTTCATGACCGCCATGTGCGCATAGGTGATGACGTTTTTGTTGCCGGTGGCAGACACGAAAATATCGCACTTGTCAGCAGCGTATTCCATCGTCACAACTTTGTAGCCTTCCATCGCGGCCTGCAGGGCGTTGATGGGGTCGATCTCAGTCACCCACACTTGTGCGCTCAGCGCACGCAGTGCTTGTGCCGAACCCTTGCCGACATCGCCGTAGCCAGCCACCACAGCCACCTTGCCGGCAATCATCACGTCGGTAGCGCGTTTGATCGCGTCCACCAGCGATTCGCGGCAGCCGTAGAGGTTATCGAACTTGCTCTTGGTAACTGAATCATTCACGTTGATGGCGCGCATGGCCAACGTGCCCTTGGCCGACATTTCATTCAAACGCAGCACACCAGTGGTGGTTTCTTCGGTCACGCCGATGATGCCTTGAAGGCGGCGGCTGTACCAGGTCGGGTCAATCGCCAGCTTGGCCTTGATGGCGTTGAAGAGGCAGATTTCTTCTTCGCTGCCGGGCTTGGAGATCAGGCTGGCATCTTTCTCGGCCTTGGTGCCCAGGTGCATCAACAGCGTTGCGTCGCCGCCGTCGTCCAGGATCATGTTCGGGCCTTCTTCGGGTGTGCCTTTGGTGCCCGAGAATTCAAAAATACGGTGGGTGTAGTCCCAGTAGTCGGCCAGGGTCTCGCCCTTGATCGCAAACACGGGTGTCCCAGCGGCAGCGATCGCGGCAGCGGCGTGGTCCTGCGTCGAGAAGATGTTGCACGAGGCCCAGCGCACATCGGCGCCCAGGGCCTGTAGCGTCTCGATCAGCACGCCGGTCTGGATCGTCATGTGCAGCGAGCCGGTGATGCGCGCGCCCTTGAGCGGCTGGGCTTTCGCGAATTCCTGGCGGATGGCCATCAGGCCGGGCATTTCGGTCTCGGCAATTTTCAGTTCTTTGCGGCCCCAGGCGGCGAGGGACAGGTCGGCAATGATGTAATCGGCGGTAGGGTTAAGAACAGCGCTCATGGTGACTCCAAAACAGGCTTTTAAAAACCACTGCGAGGGTCAACTCACCTCACAGCACAGTGGGTGAGCGCGGTTGGGAAGCAGAGTCGGCGGGCGACTTGTTGTCCGAGCCTCACTCGCCTTCTGACCGGGTCAGTGTGTGGCGGGCTGCATCGCTCCTCGAACGCCTTCTATTCTATACGGCTCGCCCGGCCGGTGGCAAAGCCGGGCTCAATACCCCGGGATGCCGCCAGTCGATCAGCGGGCCATGACACGCCGCGCCAGGTAGCTGCAGGCATCGACCAGCGCCACCAGCGCAATCATGGCCAGCAAAATGGCGCTGGTTTCGGACATCTGGAACAGCCCCATGTGAAAGGCCAGCATTTGCCCGAGGCCGCCTGCGCCCACGACGCCGAGCACAGCCGCAGCACGAATGTTGTTCTCCCAGCGGTACAGCGTGTAGCTCAGAAATTGCGGCAGCAGTTGCGGCAAGGTGGCGTAAAAAAACACCCGGCCTTCGCCCACGCCACGCAGCCGCAGCGCAAAGCCCGCGCCCTCGGGAACGTTTTCAATCGCCTCGGCGAACAGCCGCCCGAGCACGCCGGTGGTGTGCAGGGCCAGGGCCAGCGTACCGGCCAGCGGGCCGAGTCCGGCCACAATCAGCAGCAGTGCCGCCCACACCAGTTCGGGAATGCTGCGCAGTGCATTAAGCAGCAGCCGCGTGATGCCTTTGAAGCGGACCTTATCCTGGGCATGGGTGCGGCTTGCCGGCAGAGCCAGCAGCAGGCCCAGCACGGCTGCAATCAAGGTGCCCAGTGCCGACATGGCTAGGGTTTCCAGCGTGGCCCACAGCAGCTTTTGCAGAAAAGCGGCCTCGCCGGTGGGATGCATGAGCTCACCGACAAAACGACCCATTTTGCGCAGCGCATCCAGAGAAAAGAACTGCGCCCATTTCAAATCCAGCGTCCAAAAACTCAGGACCACAAGTACGACGACCCCGGTCACCAGCCAGCAGGCCTTGCAGCGCGCACCAAACAGCGGCGGCGGCAGACGATAGACCTCGTTGGCCGCAGGTGCAGAGGGGCGCTGATGGTTCATGGCATTGTCCGGTCTGCGATCAGCCGAGGGCCTTGCGCAGCCAGGCGCTGGCCTGGTCGGCCAGCCAGACCAGCGCCATGAAGACCAGCAGCATGGTGCTGACCTCGGCACCATTGAACATCTTCATCGAGGCGTCCATCTGCTGCCCAAGGCCACCGGCCCCGACAAAGCCCAGCACCGCCGATGATCGGATGGCGCACTCCCAGCGATAGACGCTGTAGCTGGTCAGCTCAGCCGCGTTTTGCGGCAGCAAGCCATAAAAGAAAGCCTGCAGCCGGCCCGAGCCGTTGCGCAGCAGCGATGCCGTGGCGTGGCTTTCCCCGCTTTCCAGAATCTCGCCATAGACCTTGCCGAGCATGCCGCTGTAAGTCAGCGCAATGGCCAGCACGCCGGCGGTGGGTCCCAGGCCGACCACGCGCACAAAAATCAGCGCCCAAATCAGCTCGGGCACGCTGCGCAGCAGGATCAAAAGCCAGCGTACCAACTGGCGCAGCAGCGCCGGCATAAGCGCCATGCGCCCGCTCAAGGCAGACACCGACAACACGCGCACCGACAGCAGCGTCAGCGGCAGCGCCAGCACCAGGGCCAGCGCCATGCCGACGGTGGCCATGGCCACCGTGCGCCAGGTTTCGCGCGCGACCAGCCACAAAAATTCCGGCTCTACCTTGGGCGGGAAAAAATCGCCCAGGAAATGGAGTGTCGATTTGAGCGTGCCGGGCTCGACCATCACCCAGGGTTTGAATTCGGTCAGCACCAGCGCGGGCCACAGCAGCAGCAGCGCAACCAGCGCCCAGAAAAC
>JBCKNC010000098.1:0-9372 GCA_038902915.1 Polaromonas sp. | reverse complement strand
CGCCCTGTATTGCTGAGTTTTCGAGCGGCCGCCAGCGAAGGCCCCAAAAACGCTTGCCTTTCGGATAGTGTCTAGAATCTTTGGGCACTTCCAGAAAGACCATGCGTATGAGCCAGAGTGACGAACAAAAAGGGACCATCCGCATTCGCGGCGCGCGCCAGCACAACCTTAAAAATCTTGACCTCGACATTCGCACCAACGAAATGACGGTGGTGACTGGCCCCAGCGGTTCGGGCAAGTCATCACTGGTGTTCGACACCCTGTTTGCCGAAGGCCAGCGCCGTTACGTTGAGACTTTCAGCGCCTATGCGCGGCAGTTTCTGGACCGCATGGACAAGCCTGCGGTAGACAAGGTTGAAGGCGTGCCACCCGCGATTGCGATTGACCAGACCAACCCGGTGCGCTCCTCGCGCTCCACCGTTGGCACCATGACCGAACTGAATGACCACCTGAAACTGCTCTACGCCCGCTCAGCGCAACTGTTTGACAAACAAACCGCGCAAGCCGTGCGGCATGACACGCCAGAGTCAATTTACGCAGAGCTGATGGCGCGCACCGCTGCTTTGGAAGAAGCGCAATTTTCCGCCGGGCCGCCCCAAGGGAAATTAGCCCCCTCGGGGGGCAGCGTAGTACGCGAAGCGACAAGCGTGGGGGCTCGTCTCGTCATGACATTTCCTGTGGAGTTGCCTGGCAACACCAGCGCTGAACAATTGGAGCAATGGTTATCCGCCAGTGGCTTCACGCGTGTACATGCAGAGCGTGAAGTGGCTACTCCCGCAGGACCTCATAAATTGTTAGATGTGGTGGCGGACAGATTTCGTATTCAGACGATTGAGAAAGCGCGGGCTGTTGAGGCGATTGAAGTGGCCATCAAGCGTGGTGGCGGGCGGTTGAACGTGTATGTTCAATCAGAAGGGCAAGATGAGCAAATGTGGCGCTTCTCCACAGGCCTGCACTGCCCCGAAAGCGACACCCGCTACACCGACCCAACCCCCTCGCTCTTTTCATTCAACTCTGCCATGGGTGCCTGCACCACCTGCAAGGGCTTTGGCCGCGTGATTGGGGTTGACTACGGTTTGGTGATCCCCAACGACAAACTCACGCTGCGCGCTGGTGCCATCAAGGTCATGCAAACCCCGGCCTGGAAAGAAGCGCAAGACGATTTGATGCGTCACGCCGAATCCGCCGGCATTCCGCGCGACACGCCCTGGTACAGGCTCACGCCCGAACAGCAGGCCTGGGTGATTAACGGCTCACCCAGCTGGAACGGCAAATGGAAGCAGCACTGGTTCGGCATCAAACGTTTTTTTAAATATCTTGAAAGCAAGGCCTACAAGATGCACATTCGCGTGCTGCTGTCCAAGTACCGCAGTTATACGCAGTGCGAAATCTGCGGCGGCGCGCGCTTGAAGCTCGAATCACTGCAGTGGCGGCTTGGCAGCAAAGAAGCGGCTGATGCGGTGTTGCCGCCCGCGGAGCGCTTCATGCCCGTCGGTGTGCAATGGACACGCGCACAGTTAGAGGCCATGCCCGGCCTGTGCCTGCATGATTTGATGCGCCTGCCGATTGAGCGCCTGCAAAAATTCTCCAGCAGCCTTTCGTTCGCAGCACTGGGCGACGATGCTGAACAAAAAGCGTTGAAGTCGCTGTTCGAAGAAATCCAGACCCGACTTAAATATCTGTGTGATGTTGGCATCGGCTACCTCACGCTTGATCGGCAAAGCCGCACGCTCTCAGGCGGTGAGGTGCAGCGCATCAACCTCACCACGGCACTCGGCACGTCACTCGTCAACACACTGTTTGTGCTGGACGAACCCTCCATCGGCCTGCACCCGCGTGACATGAACCGCATCATCCAGGCCATACACCGCCTGGTTGACGCTGGCAATACGCTGGTGGTGGTGGAGCATGACCCAGCCGTCATGCTGGCCGCCGACCGCATAATTGACATGGGCCCCGGCCCCGGTGAGCGTGGTGGGCAAATTGTGTTTGACGGCACGCCTGAAGACTTGAAGCACGCCAATACGTTGACGGGTGATTATTTGGGCTCACGCAAGCAGGTCGGCATGGCTTACAAGCGCCCGGTGACTGACGCTACACCGCGCTTGATTCTGGAAGGCGCACGCGATCACAACTTAAAAAACATCACGGTTGATTTCCCGTTGCAGCGGCTGGTGTGTGTGACTGGCGTGAGCGGCTCGGGTAAGTCCACTTTGATGCAAGACATTTTGGCGCCCGCACTGCTGCGCCTGTTCGGCAAGACGACTGAAACGCCCGGCTTGCATGACCGCCTGATGGGGGCCGATCATCTGACCGACGTGGTGTTTGTAGACCAGTCCCCCATCGGCAAAACCGCACGTTCCAACCCGGCCAGCTACGTAGGCGCATGGGACGCGGTGCGCGAGCTGTTTGCCCAGGCACCACTGGCGCGGCAACGCAGCTATAGCGCGTCCAAATTCAGCTTCAACAACGGCGACGGGCGTTGCCCGACCTGCGGCGGCTCGGGCTTTGAGCATGTCGAGATGCAGTTTTTAAGCGACGTGTATTTGCGCTGCCCCGATTGCGATGGCAAGCGTTATAGACCTGAGATTTTAGAAGTGACGATTGAGCGAGACGGTCACTCGTTCAACGTCTCAGACGTCCTAAACCTAACCGTCAGCGAAGCCATCAAGCTCTTCGTGCAAGACCGCGACGTAGTCCGAGCATTGCAACCCATCGTTGACGTAGGCCTTGAATACGTCAAACTGGGCCAGCCCGTTCCAACCCTCTCAGGCGGCGAGGCACAGCGCCTCAAGCTCGCAGGTTTTCTGGCTGAAGCCGCAGGCCGGCGAACCACCGCATCGCGCCAGCCAACCGCAACCAAAGGCACGCTGTTTTTATTCGACGAGCCCACAACAGGCCTGCACTTTGATGACATTGCCAAACTCATGCGCGCGCTGCGCAAGCTGATTGATGCAGGCCATTCACTGATCGTAATCGAGCACAACCTGGACGTGATCCGCTCGTCTGACTGGCTGATTGATCTGGGGCCAGAAGGTGGTGAAGGCGGTGGTCTGCTGGTGGCCGAGGGTACACCTGAAGACGTGCGCGAACACCCCACCAGCCACACCGCCAAAGCCCTGCGCGACTACGAGTTGGCGATGGGTAAAACTTACGGCGTTGAAGAACCACGCCCCAAAGCCTTGAAGACACGGCCCGTGTTTTCAAACCTGATCCAGATCGTCAACGCCAAAGAAAACAATCTGAAAAGCCTGTCGGTGGACATTCCACGCGGCAAGTTCAATGTGGTCACTGGCGTATCAGGCTCGGGCAAATCAACACTGGCATTTGATATTTTATTTAACGAAGGCCAGCGGCGTTACCTTGAGTCGCTCAACGCCTATGCACGCAGCATTGTGCAGCCAGCAGGTCGGCCCGAGGTCGATGCGGTATACGGCATTCCGCCAACGGTGGCGATCGAGCAGCGCCGGTCGCGCGGTGGGCGCAAATCAACGGTAGGCACAACGACCGAGGTGTGGCACTTTCTGCGCCTGCTCTACGTCAAGCTCGGTGTGCAGCACTGCACCAAAGACGGTGCAGCCGTGATGCCGCAAAGCCCCGAGAGCATTGCCGCGCAACTGCTTAAACATTACAGGGGTAAACACATCGGCCTGTTGGCACCGCTGGTGATTGCGCGCAAGGGTGTCTACACCGAGCTCGCCGACTGGGCACGACCACGCGGCTACACGCATCTGCGCGTTGACGGGGAGTTTTTACCGACCACCAACTTTCCGCGTATTGACCGTTTTAAAGAGCATACGGTGGAGCTGCCGGTGGCCGACATTCACGTCACGCCGGAAAACGAAGCGGTGTTGCGCGCCGCGCTTGCCGTGGCATTGCAACACGGCAAAGGTGTGCTGCATGTGCTGGCCCCGCTCGATGGCCTGAAGGGTGCCATGCTGACGGGTACATCGACTAAAGCGATTGGTAAGCTGGAAGTCTCCTCGACCAAGCGTGCCTGCCCGGTGTGTTCAACCTCATACCCCGAGCTGGACCCGCGCCTTTTCAGCTACAACAGCAAGCACGGCTGGTGCCTTGAGTGCGTCGGCACGGGCGTGAAGCTGACCAAAGAGCAGCGCAAGGTGTTGGACGATTCGGTGCCTGACGACGACAACAAAGGCAGAGAGAAAAGCTTTGAAGAGCCTGATGTTGAAGATGTTGAAGGTACGCTGTGCCCCGGCTGTGACGGCACGCGCTTGAACAAACAAGCCCGTGCGGTGCAGTTCAACGGTGTCGGGATTGCAGACATTGCGCGCCTGTCAGTCACTGAAGTGCGGGCCTGGGTTGACAAGCTGGCGCTGGTTGGCCGTCAGGCCGGCATCGCCCGCGACCTGATTCCCGAGATCAAAAGTCGGCTCGAGTTTTTGGCAGACGTAGGCCTGGGCTATCTCACGCTGGATCGTGGCGCGCCCACGTTCTCAGGCGGTGAGGCGCAGCGCATTCGTCTGGCCGCGCAACTTGGCTCGAATCTGCAAGGTGTTTGCTATGTACTCGACGAGCCGACGATTGGCCTGCACCCGCGCGACAACCAGATACTGCTGCGCGCCCTCGGCAAACTCAGCGAGCGCGGCAACACGCTGGTGGTGGTAGAGCACGATGAAGACACCATTCGCCGCGCCGACAACATCATCGACATCGGCCCCGGCGCAGGCAAGCGCGGCGGGCGGCTGGTGGCTCAAGGTACGGCAGCCGAGTTGGCGCTAGTGCCGGAGTCGCTGACCGGACGTTATCTGGCGCATCCGCTGGTGCATCCGCTGCACGCAAGGCGCGAAACGGTAGCCGAAATGGGGTCCGCTAGCTCGGTAGCTGAATGGGGGTCAGATCCCAATTCCGCGAAACAGTCTTCGCAAGGAGCACAACCTCAATCGGATTTGGACTCTGACCCCCATTCAGCGGCACCCAGCGCTCCAACGCCTAAACCCATCAGCAAACAGAAGGCAGCTAAGCTAAAAGCCGCCGCCCTAAAAGCCAACGCCGCATCCGCCAGCATCGCTCACAACGCAGCGCCTACAGCCGCCAGCAAACACACGTCCTGGCTGACCGTCACCAAAGCCAATCTGCACAACCTGAAAAACGTCACGGTCGAAGTTCCGCTCTACCGCTTGGTCGCTGTCACCGGTGTATCCGGCTCAGGCAAGTCAACACTGGCCAGAGATGTGCTGCTCACCAATGTCCACGCCGCCGTCATGCAGCGCTCCACCAAAGCGGGCCGTGACCTCGACGACGCCGGCAAACACCCAAGCTGGACAGGCTGCGACAGCATAGAAGGCTACCGCGTCGTTGACCGCGTGCTCGAAGTCGATCAAACCCCCATCGGCAAAACACCACGCTCATGCCCCGCCACCTACATCGGCTTCTGGGACACGATTCGCAAGCTGTTCGCCGACACACTGGAAGCACGCGCACGCGGCTACGCAGCCGGGCGCTTTAGCTTTAACACCGGCGAAGGCCGTTGCCCGACCTGCGAAGGCGCGGGCGTGCGCACCATAGGCATGAGCTTTTTGCCCGACGTAAAGGTGCTGTGTGAAACCTGTCACGGCGTACGCTTTAACCCCGAGACCTTGGCCGTTACCTGGCGCGGTAAAAGCATTGGCGATGTGCTCAAAATGGAGGTTGATGAGGCGCTAGAGTTTTTCAAATCCATGCCCGCTATCGGCCACCCGCTGCAACTGTTGAAAGACGTTGGCCTCGGCTACCTCACGCTCGGCCAGCCGTCACCCACGCTGTCAGGCGGCGAGGCGCAGCGTATCAAACTCGTCACTGAACTCAGCAAAGTGCGTGATGACATCACCAGGCGCGGCCAGAAAGCACCGCACACGCTTTATGTGCTTGATGAGCCGACGGTAGGCCTGCACATGGCCGACGTTGAAAAGCTCATCCACGTATTGCACCGCCTAGTCAACGGCGGCCACAGCGTGGTGGTGATTGAGCACGACCTCGATGTGATCGCCGAAGCCGACTGGGTCATCGACCTAGGGCCAGACGGCGGCAACGCCGGTGGCCAAGTGGTAGCGGCGGCCCCGCCGGAGCAGGTGGTGAAGCTGGGAACCGCGACTGGCATGGCGCTGGGGCCGGTGCTGGCGCGGGTTTGAGGTTTTGAAGTTGTTACTGATTCAGGAGCTGCTCACGCCGGTATTGATTGGGCTGTAGATGTTTTTGATACTCAAAAAGTATCTACTAAGGTGTCTGCGCCTGTATTTCTTCCCCCATCCCTCTGGGAGAGGGCACTGGATTAGCCACAAAAATCAAACAGCACATATCACAACAAATTTGTATTAATACGTTTTCGTTGTGATATACTTGCGAAATTATCAAACAGATTGGAGGGCTTCATGAGACTTGGAAGCATTGCTACTGGAACCGACTTCTATGACCGGGAGATCGAATGCGCAGATTTGTGGCGCTACTTAGAAAACGAACATGTCGTCGCCAGCGGGCCCAGACGACTCGGAAAATCATCCATCGTGAATCGCCTTCGGGAACAAGCTATCGAAAAAGGCTTGCTCGCACAGCACGTTGATGTTCAAGGTGTTGAAGGCGCACAAGCGTTTGTCGACCAGCTCTCGGCTCACTTCCCGGACGAGAGCGTGACGGGTTACCTCAAGGGATTGGGTCAAACAGCAAAACAGTGGCTCTCAAAAGTGAAAAAAGTGGGGTTGAAAGTGCCAGGCGGCTTTGGTGTCGACATTGAGCTGCAAGCCGCAGCGAGTCAGCCCTGGTACAAATCAGCAACCGTATTGCAAGCCCGGCTGACTGGAGTTCCCGCACTGATATTCATAGACGAGTTCTCGGTCTTTCTCGAAAAGCTGTTGCTACGCGATCCAAAAGAGGCCGAGGCGCTGCTCGCGTGGTTGCGTGCCTGGCGGGTTAAGCCAGGTGTGGCATGCCGTTTTCTATTTACCGGTTCGATTGGATTGAATGCCCTATTGGCCAAATACAGTCTGAGCGCACAGTTCAACGACTGCCATGAATATCCGATCGGTCCATTCAAGCCGACGGCAGCACGAAACATGGTGCAAGCCTTTGCACCAGAAGGGAGCTACTCAATCAGTGCCGCCACAGCAAGCCATCTTTGTCAGCGCGTGGGCTGGTTATCACCCTACTACCTTTGCTTGCTGCTTGATCAAGCGAAACAGGCAACGCGTGACCGGATTGAAGAAAGTCAATCCCCAACGCTAGCGACAACATCAAACGAGTCAATCAAGATAACCGAGATAAGCGCTACCGATGTTGACAACGCCTACGAACGCCTCCTCTCTGCTCGGTCACGATTTATTCACTGGGAAGAGAGAATAAAGCGCGATCTCGTGGGCCTGGACCTCGGGTTTGCAAACCTTGTTTTGACAGCCTTGGCAAAGAAACAAGACGGCCTGACACTGCGCCAACTGCATGCCCGACTCGCCAAACTGGAGTCCGATCCAGACGCACGCGCCCCACGCCTGCAATCGATCTTGGGGAAACTGCAAGAAGAGGGCTATATCAGCCCAGCCGATGCCACCGGGCGGGTAAAGTTCCTCTCTTTCCTGCTAAGAGACTATTGGGGGCGCAACCATGTCTGAGGCAGCCGCATCTGCATTAACCCAGTCAAACTGGGGCAACCGCAGCGGAATTGCCGCTGCCACCAAGTACAACCCTCATTTGTGGAGCCCCGAAGAATTACGCGCGATCTTTGTAGTCCGGCAACGCGAGTTGGAGACTATTCTTCAGGCTCTGCGAACCGCTGATGCAGCAACGGCTCCACAGCATATGTTGATCACCGGGCAGCGCGGCATGGGCAAATCCACCTTGCTGCAACGCGTTGCACTTGCTGTAGAAGATGACTCCGAACTTAACCTGACGTGGGTTCCGCTGCGCTTCCCCGAAGAGCAGTACACCGTCAGCACCCCCGCCGAGTTATGGACCAATGTTATGGGTGCGCTGGCCGATGCGTTGGAGCGTCAAGGCATGCCCACGCAGGAAATCGATGCCGAAATAGCACAACTCACGCAACTGCCAACAGGACAACGTGAAGACGCAAGCCTGGCCTGGTTGACCCAATGGTGTGCCACCCACCATCGACGCTTGCTGCTGCTTATCGACAGTACCGATCTATTGCTGGCAAATATTGCGAGTGGCGACGCGAACAAACGGGGTGCCAAACAAGATGGTGGCGCATCGGCACTATGGCGCGTGCGCAAAGCACTGCTGCACGCACCCCACTTCATGTGGCTGGGCGGTAGCTATCAACCGCTTGAAGTCCATGGCCTGTATAGCGATGCGTTCCTGGATTTTTTCCAACTCATTGAACTGCGCCCACTCACCTTGGCAGAAATGGAATCTGCAATTCTTACCATGGCGAGAGTCTTTGGTGCTGGCCGTGGAATGCAAGGTGATGAAGCTGAGGCCGAAGTCAAACGCATGCTTCAAGCACGGCCGGAGCGCTTGCGCGCGATGCGCCAACTCACTGGCGGAAACCCCCGCACCACCATCATGCTGTACGAGTTGTTTGCGGCCGGTGGACGCGACAATGTCCGAGCGGATTTAGAGCGCCTGCTAGATGCCATGACACCGCTGTACAAAGCCAGGTTAGAGGTGCTGGCGGAGCAGCCGCGCAAGGTGCTTGCGCACGTAATGGAGCATTGGGCGCCCATCACCGCCAAAGCCTTGGCCAGAGCGGCGGCATTGCCAGTCAGTACCGTCAGCGCACAACTCACACGGCTTGAACAAGAAGGACTGGTCGAGAAGACAAAATTAGGCGGCACCAAACGGTTCGGTTTTCAGGCCAGCGAGCGGTTTTTCAATATCTGGTACCTGATGCGCAATGCACCTCGCGGCGCTCGGGCGCGCGTCGGCTGGCTGGTTGAATTTATGCGACTGTGGTACAGCTCAAACGAACTTCAGGGCCTTGCGCGCACACGGCGGAATGAGCATATAAACGGCCAATACTGCGACGGACCTGAATTGGAATACTCGCGCGCAATTGCTCGCGCCATGCCAGACGCAGAAGATCGCCGCCAGCTTGAGTGGACGGTGTTTCAGCAAGCCAGAAAAGGGCCTGCGTTTCATGAGCTATTTGAATTACAAGGTGATGATGCAGCTTACGCAACATCCCACAACTATTTGGAGCGACTTGAAGCACTACAAGCCGTTTTGCAATCGCCCCATTTGATGGGTGAAGACCAGATACGTTTAGCGCGTAAGGTCATAGGTGCGGTTCATCTGACTCTGTCGGAAAAAGAAGTTTTGATTAAGGAAGTTTCAACCGCGTCCGCGGCAAAGCGAGCCGACATGCGCACTGCTTTGGCCAAAAAAATGGAGTGGTTGATTGCAAACCATGATTTGGAAAGCGTCGAG
>JBCKNC010000097.1:0-9466 GCA_038902915.1 Polaromonas sp. | reverse complement strand
TGAAGATCGCATCAAGGATGGCGTCCGAGATTTGATCGGCGACCTTGTCTGGGTGGCCTTCAGAGACGGATTCAGATGTGAAGAGAAAGTCGTTTGCCATTAAGTACACTCCTTGAGTTGGTTGGCGCGTTGCCAGCCCGAGTGCTTTGGTGAACGCTTTAGCAGTTGGGTTTAACGTCGCCCTGCAAGTTGTACAAATAACTCAGCGAATTTAAATTGAAAGCGCAAACCACCATGAAAAAATTGACCTCTATCACTCTCGCTGCCCTGATCGTCGGCGCAAGCAGCTTCGCCCTGGCCCACGGCGACGACGCACATGCCAAAAAAGCCGGCCCCGTCAAGAAAGAACAAAAGGAATGGGGCATTGCGGGCGAAACCAAAGCCGTCAACCGGACCATCACCCTCAGCATGACCGACAATATGCGCTTTACACCCGACAAGATCAACGTCAAGCAGGGCGAAACGGTCAGATTCGTCATCAAAAACGCCGGCAAGATCATGCATGAAATGGTGATAGGCAGCAAAAAAGAACTCGAGGAACACGCTGCGCTGATGGTCAAGTTTCCCACCATGGAACATGAAGAGCCCTACATGGCGCATGTCGCATCGGGAAAAACGGGCGAAATCATCTGGACATTCAACAAGCCCGGCAGCTTTGACTTTGCCTGCTTGATTGCGGGCCACTACCAGGCCGGCATGATAGGCAAGCTTACCGTCGCTAAACGTTAACCACCGAGATCCGGACAACCTATTCTTTTGAAGGAGAGCAACATGCAAAGACGATTGCTGATCAAAACCATCGTCGGCCTGATGGGCACTTCTGCCCTGGGGTCCACCGTGATGGCACAGACCCGACCGCAGCTTGAGGTCTGGAAAGACCCGAACTGCGGCTGCTGCAAGGACTGGATCGTCTACATGGAAGCGAACGGTTTTGGCGTGAAGGTTCACGACAGCGGCAACACAGCAGCCAGGACCCGGCTGCGGATACCGGAAAAACTCGGCTCCTGCCACACCGCGCTGGTCGGCGGCTATGCCATTGAAGGGCATGTGCCCGCCCGGGAAATCCACCGTCTGCTGAAGGAGCGTCCGTCCGCCATTGGCCTGACCGTACCCGGCATGCCGGTCGGCTCGCCGGGCATGGACGGAGCGGTCTATGGCGGACGCAAGGACCCGTATGACGTGCTGCTCATCAACCGTGACGGCAGCACGCGTGTTTATCAAAGTTACCACCGCACCTGAGTGCATTCAAAGGATTCCCCATGCAACGCTTCACCACCCTGATCGCCACCCTCTTGACCTCGGCCGCTTTCGCGCAGGCCGCCCTGCCCCTCGCCGAAGGCGAGGTCCGCAAAGTGAATAAGGAAGACGGCAAGATCACCCTCAAACACGGCGAGATCAAGAACCTCGACATGCCGCCCATGAACATGGTGTTTCAGGTTAAAGACCCTACCCTGCTGGACAAGGTCAAAGCCGGTGACAAGGTGAACTTCACCGCGGACAAGATCAACGGCGCGTTTACGGTTCTTTCCATTGATCTGAAAAAGTAGCTTCTCTTTGCGAATGGCTGATTCCATTTTCAGATCGATAGATGCATGATGAACTCCAGTAAAAACGGTTGCCAACAAGTGCCACGGGAAATCAGTTGGCAGGTCGGCGCCACAGCAACAGAGCGCCCAGGCCAAAGAACAGCACAGAGCCGAAACCCCACACCCAGGCATAACCAATCATGTCACCCCAGGGCACCAGGGCATAGACCACGCCGAGCAGGGCCCAGACCACGGCGACGGGGATGATGAGCCAGAAATCCTCATTCATGCGCAATCTCCTTAAATTCCGACAAGATGTTGGGGACAGAGCTGGCGGACTTCCAACGTCCGACAAAATGCTGGGGACAGAGCTTGCCGCTGCGCGGCTGCGGTCTGTCCCGCAAGTTCATTGGTTTACAGAGGAAGCTATACGCCAAGGCCAAGCAAGAGCCAGCCTACCGTTTCCTGCAGCGGCGGGCTGGCGCTCGGCGTATGCCTAGTGTGAAGAACATCGGAAAGCCGTGTGCGGGAAAACCGCATGCACGGTTTGATGAGGGAGGGCAGGCGTAAGCCTGTTCTCTACTCTACCCAAATTCGTCTGTCCGATTTCGGACAGGCTATGCGGCGGCGCTTTGCGTCGCTACGAAACCGGGTGACGATGCTTTCGCGCGGCCTCGCTCTGCCGTTGCCCCCCCTAAATAGGATGGCAGATTAAAACCGCATGACCATATCCAGTGATAAAAGCCATACGTTAAAGCCTGTGATCAGAAAGATAAATACGAGCATGGGTATCAGTTGCATGCCGGTGATGCTGTCATTGCCGGGTAATACTCCTTTTGCACGATGACGCAGAATATGTACAGCCAACCACACGCCCAATAACATCAAGCCACCCTGCAGCGTTGCCACGACCTCGACTGGGATGGAATTCGCCATTTGTTCGTGACGCTCCATCATGCTCGTCGGCTCGAGTCCGGTGCCAAACGGATTCAAAAACAGCGCGAAGACACCGCCCCCTTCACGAAACAGATGATTCAAGTTGTGGGCAAGATGATAGGTAAATGCCAGGGGCAAGGTGGCAAAGGGAAGTGCGGCAAACAGGCGTTTGAATTTGATCGTTGATTTCGTGACCCGCACCGTCATTTTGATCGCCACGGCATACAGCACAACCGGCGCGGCAAAACCGGCCAACATGCCAATCGTGAAACTCCAGATGAGCAGGCCGGTTTCTCCGATGGTTGTTGCAATTGCCATCACCAACTCGGTCCAGGCCGGCAACATGGTGACGCCGTGAAAGGTGGTAATGCCCATCAGGGCCAACATGAACCAGGCGCCATCCCAATTCGTCATGGCTTCGGTCATGGCTTCACTGCCCATGGTGCGCAAACGCCATGAAACATTTTCATAGGGGCAGCTCAAGACACAGTTGCCGCAAGAGAGGCAGTAGGTATTCTGGGAAAATTTTCCAACGGTCAAACTCGTTGGACAGGGTTCCACATTTTTCGAGCCGTGGTAACACTCCATGGTCTTGCAGTTGGTGCAGATGTCCTGGTCTTTCGGATGGATTGCGATCGGTGCGAGCCGAGCGTAAAAACCCAGCGTCCTTCCGACCGGGCACGCGTAGCGGCAAAAGGCCTTGCGTTCAAACAATATGAGAAATATGAAGGAGAGGCCGAGCATCAACAGTGCGGTGATCGCGGTTGCCTTGGGCATCGAGGTGATGCCGATTCCCAATTCGAGCCAGGTGAGCCCCATGAACAGGATCATGGCGGCCCAGACATTGCGCAAATATTTTGGAACCTTGCGATTGAGACCGGGATGGGGATTGATACGTTTCCAAAAGCGGCGGCGCACGACCCATGAAGCAAGATTGTCCCAGGGACAAATTGCGCACCAGGCTGAACCCACAAAAAATACCGAGATGACGACTAAAGGCCACCACCAATTCCATACTATGACTGTAGCCAGATTTCGTTCCGGATAGACTGTGCCAAAAAATCCGGCGACTACTACTAGAATGAATGCGATCACTGCTAATACTTTAAAAAAGAAGAGCGGCACCGGAGACGAATTTAAAACCCGAACCAGAGCGCCCACATAGGGCAATTTGGATAGATCCAAAGAACCGCTCTCTTTCTGCACAGGTACCGGCGCGCCGACTGTCCAGCCTATTATTCCGCACATAAGAATGACAACGGCGAAAACCCAGGGAAGCGGCATGCCGGGATGATTCATGGTCATACCTTCTCCATCCTGGCTACCATTGTCACTTTGTCCTTCATGCCCGGACATATCGTGTCCGGCGTGCTCGCTCATGTCTCCAGTGGTTTTGTTGGAAGTTGGAGCTTGGCCACTGGCATCATTTTCCGAAAGAGGTTTTTTACTTTCCATCTCCAAATTTGGTTTCGCATCACCGGAAGATTGCGCAGGTGCGGTAGGCGTGGACGTGTGCGCGAAAGAGTTTTGAATCTGTAAAAAAAACAGAATCAGGAGGGTGGCGATCAGGGTGGTGAAGCGTTTCATGGGGAATCCTTTGAATGCACTCAGGCGCGGTTGTAACCTTGATAAACACGCGTGCTGCCGTCTGCTTTGACAAGAATCACGTCATAGGCATCTTTGCGCCCTTTGTAGGCGGGCCCATCCATGCCGGGCGAACCAATGGGCATGCCGGGCACGGCCAGGCCCACGGCCCGGGGTTTTTCCTTCAACAAGCGCTGTATCTCGCGCACCGGCACATGGCCCTCCAGGGTGTAGCCACCGACGCGGGCGGTGTGACAGGACCCCAGCTTGGGCGGTATTCCAAATTGGGCGCGCGCGCCGGTATTGCCGGTATCGTGCACGCGCAGCTCGAAGCCGGCCTGCTCCATAATGGCCATCCAGTCCTTGCAGCAGCCGCAACTGGGGTCTTTCCAGACCTCGACCACGGGGCGGTCCGCGGCGGCACTGGCACCGACCAGCGGCAGCAACAAGGCCCCGGCGAGCAGGCAGCGCCGACTGATTTCAAAATTTCTTGGCATGATGATCTCCTTGGGTTGTGGAACTAGGGGGCTTCGCGTGGCGCAGTGCTCACTTCAACACGAAGCGGGCGATTGAGGACTTGCCCGCCCGTGTCACCAGCGCCACCACCTTGGTGTTGGCGGCCAGTTTGAAGCTGCCCCTGGCCTCCAGTTTGTCACCGACGGGCTTGAGTTCGACCTCCTGCTTGTCGGCACCCGTCAGCAGCGTCAGCTTGGCGCTGGCTTTGCTGACATCGACCGCCTTACCGTGGTCGCGCAAGTAGAGCTGCACCGCGTCGGGTTTGGCCACCAGCTCGTATTCGATGTCTTTGACCTCGACCACCACGCCGCCATGCAGGGGCTTGGGGTTATGGCTGTGGTCGTTGGCAGCGAACGCGGCCCCCGTGGCGGCGAGGGCCAACGCGGTGATCAATTGTTTGAGTTTCATGAAGTTTCCTTGAATGAGTTATTGAAAATGCAAGCACCGTAGATAGAAGATCAACCGGGTCAAAAAGCCTCGGCGTTTTTGTCGTCGAGCAGACGCTCACTGTCCTTGCGTGCGAACCGCCAGAACATGACGGGCGTCAAGAAGATGTCGATCAGCGTGGAGCACATCAGGCCAGAGAAGATCACCACTGCCACCGGATGCAAAATTTCGGTGCCCGGCCGCTCCGCCTCGAACAACAGCGGCGCCAGCGCGAACGCGGTGACCAGCGCCGTCATCAGCACCGGACTCAAGCGCTCCAGCGAGCCGCGCACAATCATCTTGAGGTCAAAATTTTCACCCTCGAAACGCATCAGGTTGATGTAGTGGCTGACCATCAGGATGCCGTTGCGCACCGACATGCCAGCCAGCGTGATGAAACCCACCAGCGCCGCCACCGACAAGGGTTGCCCGGACAGCCACAGACCGACCACCGCGCCGATCAGCGCCAGCGGAATGTTGACCATGATCAGCAGCGCCAGCCGGGTCGATTGGTAGCGGCTGTACAGCACCACGAACATCAGCACCGCCGAGACGATGGACAGCAGCCCGATCAGGCGGGACGCCTCCTCCTGCGCCTGGAACTGGCCGCCCAGGGTGACGAAGTAGCCTTCGGGCAGCTTGGTGTCGGCCACCACACGGCGGACGTCGGCAATCACCTCCGACAGCGCCCGCCCTTGCGCATTGGCCGACAGCACGATGCGGCGCTTGCCGTCGTCGCGGCTGATCTGATTCGGGCCATCGCTGTCTTCGATGCTGGCCAGCTTGGACAGCGGAATGCGCCCGTTCGGGGTCTCGATCAGGATGTGCCCCAGCCCCTCCACCGAGCGCGCCGACTCCGGCAAGCGCACCACCAGCGCGAAGCGCCGGCTGCCTTCGACGATCTGGGTGATCTTCTCGCCCTCGACCAGGTTTTGCAACGTGGCCAGAATCTGCGGCGCGGGCACCCCGTACTGCGCGGCGGCAGCGTAGTCGATGCGCACCTTGATCTGCGGTGCCAGCACCTGCTTTTCGATCTCAAGGTCGGTCAGGCCGCTCACCGTGGCCAGCCCCGCGCGCAACACCTCGGCCTGGCCGCGCAAGGTGTCGAGGTCTTCACCAAAGATTTTGATGGCGATCTGCGAGCGCACGCCTGAGAGCATGTGGTCGATGCGGTGCGAGATCGGCTGCCCGATCGACACTGCTGCGGGCAGGTTGACCAGGCGCGCGCGGATGTCGGCCGACACTTCATCCATCGAGCGCGTGATCTCGGCGGTGGGCTTCAGGCCCACGTCGAGCTCGCTCACGTGTATGCCTTCGGCATGCTCGTCCAGCTCGGCGCGGCCACTGCGCCGCCCGACGTGCGTGACCTCGGGCACCTGCTTGATCAGCACCTCGGCCTGGCGCGCCAGCAAGGTGGTCTCGGCCAGGGTCACGCCCGGATTCAGACGCAGGCCGATCACCAGCGTGCCTTCGTTGAACGGCGGCAAAAAGGTGGTCGGGAAAAACGGCACGGCCAGCGCCGCCGCCAGCGCCGCCAGTGCGGCGGCTGTCAGCGCGGCTTTCGGGCGTGCCAGCACGCCTGCCAAGCCACGGTGGTAGCGCGTCTTCAGCCACGCCAGCAACCGGGTGTCGCCGTGCTCCAGCGACTTCATGCGCGGCAGCAGGTAAAAGCTCAGCACCGGCGTCACGGTCACGGACACCAGCAGGCTGGCCAGCGTCGAGACGATGAAGGAGATGCCCAGCGGCACGAACAGCCGGCCCTCCATGCCCGGCAGCGCAAACAGCGGCACGAACACCAGCACGATGATGACGGTGGCATACAGGATGGCCGAGCGCACTTCCATCGTGGCACGCGCCACCAGCTCGATCGGATGTATCCGGTGTTCGGAGTGCTTGAGCCGGTCTTCTTTCAGTCGGCGCATCACGTTCTCAATCCCGACCACCGCGTCATCGACCAGGCCACCGATGGCAATCGTCAGGCCGCCCAGGGTCATGGTGTTGATGGTCATACCGAAGTAGCGAAACACCAGCACGGTGATGAAGATCGAGACCGGAATCGCCACCAGCGCAATCACGGTGGTGCGCACATTGCCGAGAAACAGGAACAGGATCACTGCGACAATGGCCGAGGCCGCGATCAACTTGCCCTGCAGCGTGGTGATCGATGCCTCGATGAAACTGGCTTGGCGAAACGTCACCTTGGGTGCGTCCATGCCGGGCGGCAAGGTCTTCTGCATCTCGCTCAATGCCGTCTCAATGGTGCGCGTCAACGCCACGGTGTCGGCGCCGGGTTGCTTTTGAATGCCCAGGATCACCGCCGGTTTGCCCTCGAAGCCGCCATCACCGCGCTTGATGGCCGCAGCAAAGGTCACCTCGGCGATCTGGCGCAGCAACAGGGGCTGACCGTCACGCGCGGTAAGCGCCAGGTTGCGCAAATCCTCCAGGCGCGAGCTGCGCCCGATGTGGCGAATCAGGTACTCGCGCCCGTTGAGCTCCAAAAAGCCGCCGGAGGTGTTGGCCGAGTAACCCTTGAGCGCGGCTTCCAGTTGCTCGTGGCTGATGCCCAACTGCGCCATGCGCACCGTATCGGGCTGCACCTGAAACTGGCGCACCTCGCCGCCGATGGGCACCACCTGCGCCACCCCCGCAATCGCCAGCAGGCGTGGGCGCAACACCCAGTCGGCATATTCGCGCACCTGCATCGAAGAAATCTTGGCAACATCGATGGGAATGGCGATCTGCATGATCTCGCCCATGATCGAGGTGATCGGCCCCATGCTCGGCACCGTGCCCTCGGGCAGCCCTTCTTCCATCGAGGACAGGCGCTCACCGACCATCTGGCGGGCGCGAAAGATATCGGTGCTCCAGTTGAACGTGACGTAAATAAAGGACAAACCAGCGCTGGACGCGGAGCGCACCGTCTCCACGCCGGACAGGCCGTTCATCGCTGTTTCCAGCGGGAAGGTAATCAACTGCTCCACCTCTTCGGCCGCCATGCCGCCGGCTTCGGTGATGACCGTGACGGTGGGTTTGTTGAGGTCGGGGAACACATCGACCGGCGTGCGCGTGAGCGTGAACGCGCCATAAGCCATCAACACCACGCTGGCGATGATCACCAGCAAACGGTTGCGCAAACTGTTATCGAGAAGCCACTTGAACATGGAGGTACTGCCCTTCAGCGAATCTGGTTGATCAGGCTGGCGGCCTGCGTGGCGACGCGGTCATTGGCCTTCAGGCCCGAGGTCACCGCCACCGAGTTGCCGTCCAGCGGCTCCAGCGTCACCGTGCGTGGCTCAAAGCGCTCGGGTGCCGTCTTGACCCACACAATCGTCTCGTTGGCGGGGTTCTTCATCAAGGCCGAGGCCAGCACCCGCAGGCCCTGCACGCGGCTGCGGGTTTGCACAAAAACCTTCACCGGCTGCCCCACCGCCAGCCTGGACAAGGCCGCCCCGGAAGCGCGAAACACCATCGGCAAAGCTTGCTCGCGCAGGCTGCGCGCAGCGCCCACAAACACCAGAGGCACACGCTCAGCCCCCACCACCAGCGTGGCACCCTCAATATTGCCCGCCAGTTCCAGGTCATAGGCCAGCGCCTCGATCTGCAGACGGGTCGGGTCCACCACCTCGAACGCCAGTTCGCGCGCGTCCAGCACCTGCCCGGCCACCACATGGCTGGAGGCGATGACGCCGGAGACCGGTGCCACGAGCGCATCACGGTTGCTCAAGCCCGCCGCCACCGCAGCCAAGCGCCCGGCCAGGCTGCCAACGTCGCTCTGTGCCGCCTCGATTTCCTTGCGCGGCACCGTATCGGCGAGTTCCTGCAAACGCGCCAGCCGTTGCTCGGCGAGGGTCTTGGCGGCACGCAGCTCCGCCAACTGCGCGGCCTGGTTGGAGCGCTCGATGACCCCACTGCTCGGAATCACGTAGGCCAGCACCTCGCCTTTTTTCACCGCCTGCCCGACGCTGGGCAGACCCCGCGGCCCGGGCTCGATACGACCAGCGACCAAGGCCTGCACCCGGCCACCGGCATTGGGGTCCATCACCACCCGGCCCGCCAGCTCCAGCGAACGCGGCAACTCGCCAGCCTGCACGGCCACGGTGCGCACGCCCAACTGGCGCTGGGCTGGCTTGGGCAGAAACACACTGCCATCGGGCAGACGCTTGGGGCCACTGCCCATGGCGCCCAAGTCGGCGCCAGCAGCGTCGTGCCCCCCTTCGTGGCCGGGTCCGGCCCACAACGCCGCCGTGAAGGTCAGCAGCGCCGCGCACAAGGCGGTGCCTGCCGCGCACTGTAGAAAACGCGTTTTCATGCTGCACCCCCAAGCCGGTTGCCGCGTTGGGCGCGCACGCGCCACAGGCCCCAGGCCAGCAGCGCCAGCGTGAGCAGCGCCGCAAGCAACCAGGTACGGTATTTTTGCCACAGCGGGCTGTCAGCGGCGGCGTGAACGTCAGCGCGGATGTCGAGCTCGCCGGCCAGCA
>JBCKNC010000096.1:0-9502 GCA_038902915.1 Polaromonas sp. | reverse complement strand
CCGCGCGCCGATGCCCGCCCAAGGCATCGTTTTGAACTCAGGAGCGATTCGTGAATCCAGCAACCATTGATGTCGAGAAGAAGGCCAAGCCGATGCACGACAAGGTCATCGGCGGCTTCAGTAACTCCGGGGCTTTTCTGCTGCTGGTCGCGCTCCCGCCGCTCACCTACTACATGTGGATGGCGCTGGAATTCAACCAGGGCGCGCTGTTCCTTCCTGCCACCGCCGCCGATTGGTCGATGTGGCTGGGGCGTGTGCCGGCGCCGACGCCGCTGGCGATCGGCATCTGGCTGGGCTGGTTCGGGTTCCAGGTGCTGCTGCAGATCTACGCGCCCGGGAAATGGGTCGAAGGCACCGAGCTCAAGGACGGCAGCAAGCTCAAGTACAAGATGAACGGCTGGTTCACCTGGTGGTTTACCTGGGCGGTGCTGGGTGGGGGGATCGCGCTCGGCCTGTACCCGGCGACGATCCTGGCCGACAACTTCGGCTCGCTGATGACGGTCGTCACCCTCTTCGCGTTCGGCTTGAGCCTCTACCTGTTCCGCTACGGCCGGAAGAACCCCAAGGGCGAGCAGGTCTCAGGCGGCGCCGGGTACGACTACTTCATGGGCACCTCGCTCAACCCGCGGATCGGCAACTTCGACTGGAAGCTGTTCTGCGAAGCGCGGCCGGGCCTGATCGGCTGGGTGGCGATCAACCTGTCGCTCGCGGCGAAGCAGTACGAGCTGCACGGCACGCTCTCGACCCCGATGATACTGGTCTGCGCGTTCCACTTTTTCTACATCGCCGACTACTACTTCCACGAGGAAGCGATCCTCACCACCTGGGACATCAAGCACGAGAACTTCGGCTGGATGCTGTGCTGGGGTGACTTGGTCTGGGTGCCCTTCACGTACACGATTCAGGCATACTACCTGGTCAGCCATCCGCAGGAGCTTCCGATCTGGGCCGTAGTCGGCATCGTGATCCTGAACGTGATTGGGTACATCGTCTTCCGCGGCACCAACATTCAGAAGCACAAATTCCGCAAGAACCCCGAGACGCTCGTCTGGGGGAAGAAACCGGAGTTCATCAAGACAGCCCGCGGAAGCCTGCTGCTGGTCTCGGGCTGGTGGGGCATCGCGCGGCACGTCAACTACTTCGGTGATCTGATGATGGGACTCGCCTGGTGCCTGGTCACCGGCTTCAACAACGTGCTGCCGTACTTCTACATCATCTACTTCACCATTTTGTTGGTGCACCGCGAGCGGCGCGACAACGAGATGTGCGCGGCGAAGTACGGGGCCGACTGGGACGCGTACAGCAAGAAGGTGAAGTACCGCATCGTCCCCGGCATCTACTGACATGGGTCACATCTTCGATCCCGATCGCCTCCACGCGATTGCCAAGATGGGAATGGGCCTCGGCCACGAGGAGATGGTGAAGGTCGTCACCGCCGAGCTCGCCCGGGTTCGACAGTTCGCGTCCAAAAGCCAACCCTCATTTCAATGAAATCAAGCACTTAGCGGTGCTTTTTGGCAAATGTTGTAATGGCACGATAATTTATTATTGTCGCCTATTTACATTCTTGTATAGTTCTGTTAAAGTAATGGCGTGTTTATCAAGCTAACTCACTCCGGAGCCAACCGCTACGTCCAGCTCGTCGAGGCTTACCGCGACGACGACGGTCGCCCCAAGCAGCGGACCGTGGCCACCCTGGGGCGGCTCGATCAAATGGGCTCCGAACTCAAGTCAGTCATCTCAGGTTTGCAGCGCATCACCGGGGTGACTCCAGTGGCGCCGCCACCTACGCCGACAGTGAGTTTTGAGGCGACGCGCGACTTTGGCGATGTCTGGACCCTTACCGAGTTGTGGAATGCGCTTGGTTTTAATCGTTTGCGCCAAGTGTTTCTCCGTATCCGCCATAACATTGGTGTGGTGTCCCTCATCCGCATCATGGTGCTCAACCGTCTGTGTGACCCGGACTCCAAGCTCGGCGTGCTGCGCTGGCTGCAAACGGTTTGCCTGCCCGGCATCACCCTGGAGTCGATTGACCACCAACACCTGCTGCGTGCCATGGATGCCTTGATCGATCACAAAGACGAGGTCGATGCCGTCATGTCCAGCTTGCTTCGTCCCTTGGTCGATCAAGATCTGGCGATGGTGTTCTACGACATGACCACCATTCGGACTGCCGGTCTCTCGCAAGAAGATGACGATGTTCGCCACTTCGGCATGTCCAAAGAAGGCATGGTGGCCCGCCAAGTCATGCTGGGGGTGGTGCAGACAGCCGAAGGCTTGCCGATCTATCACGAGGTGTTTGACGGCAATACGGCCGAAGTCACCACACTCAAGGGTGTCATTGAGAAGATCGTTGCCCGTATCCCCATCAAGCGCGTCATCGCCGTGGCCGATCGGGGTTTGCTCTCCACCGACAACCTGGCCGATCTGCAAGCGATTACTTTGCCTGGCGGTGGGACTCTGGAATTCATTCTGGCGGTGCCGGGTCGGCGCTATGGTGACTTTGTGGAACTGCTGGAGCCGTTTCATGACAAACAATGTGCCAGTGCCAAACAAGAAGTTTTGGGTGAGGTGGTATGGAACGAGTTGCGTTTGGTCATCGCGCACGACCCGCAGGTGGCGCTTGATACCGGCGCCAAGCGCGATAAGCGCATTGAGGAACTGCACAAACAGGCCGCTCAGTGGGTCGGCAAGCTTGATAGTCAAGACACTGACAAGCCAAAACCAGGGCGCAAGCTTTCTGATGGCGGTGCACGGGCGCGTTTTTATCATGCGGTGTGCGAAGCTCATCTGGCGCGTATCGTCAAGGTGGACCTCAAAAGTGAGTTGTTTACCTACGCAATCGATGAGCGTGCCTTCAAGCATGCCAAGCTGATGGATGGCAAGTTGTTACTGGTGACTAATACGCCAGATTTTGCGCCTGCTGAGGTGGTCAAACGCTATAAGTCTTTGGCTGACATTGAACGCGGCTTTCGGGTGCTGAAGTCTGAAATCGAGATTGGGCCGATCTATCACCGCCTGCCAAATCGCATCCGCGCTCATGCTGCGATTTGCTTCATGGCACTGATTCTTTACCGGGTGATGCGAGGCAGATTGCGCGCCAGTGATACCCAACTCTCGCCGGAGCGTGCGCTTGATAAGCTACGCCGGATTCAGCATCATCAGGTGACAGTCAATGACCGGCACCCTGTAACCGGCCTTTCCACGATCAACCAGGAACACGCTGACATTTTGTCTGCACTGACCATCAAGAAACCGACCCTGAACACCCAGTTAACGCTTTTGTAGTGGAGCGAATCGATCGCACCCCTATATGAATCAACACGTTACGCGTTTAACTGATGAACTCGGGAGGCCAGTCGCTGCGTGAAACTTGACCACTTGGGGCACTGGGCTAGCGTCACCCTCAGGCCGTGCCGCCCCATCCGGCTCCGGATTATTGCGCCGACCCAGTGTTTGCGCGGCAGGGCTCTACTGGCGTTGGAAATAAATCAATTGAATTTGCTCTTTGAAGGTCACGCTGGTCTCGATCACCGCCTTGAACTCGGTCTTGCCTAGAACAAAGATCTCGACCCGGTCGCTGGCGGCAACGCAAGTTGCATTGCGAGGCTCCTCGACGATAAGGGCGCGCTCACCGAAAAAGTCCCCCGGGTTGAGTGTGGCCACTTTAGTGTCGGCGCCCGAGACGCGTTTGCGCACGTCCACCGTACCTCTGCCGATCAGAAAGAATTCCTCGCCCGGGTCGCCCTCGCGGATAATGACCTCATTCTTCCGATAATTCCGCCGGGTCATCTTTTCCGCGATGTTGGTGATCTCGGCCGGCGTGAGATGGTTGAAAATCTCGACGGTGCGAAGGAACTGGCAAATCCGCACGGCATCGTGAAGCACGACATCGGACTTGATCGAACCGTCCACCATGTTGACGATGCGGTCGGCGAACTCGAGGATGCGGTTGTCGTGAGTGACCATGACTACGGTGCAACCTTCCTGCGTCGTCAACTCCTTGAGGAGGTTGACCACGATACGGCTCGACTCCTTGTCGAGCGCCGCGGTCGGCTCGTCCGCGAGGATCAGCTTCGGGCGATTGACCAGCGCACGCGCCACCGCCACCCGCTGGCGCTGGCCGCCCGACAGCGCTCGCGGCTTATGGTCGATCCGATGGCCGAGGCCGAGCCGCTCGAGTATTTGTGTGCCGCGCAGGCGCATTTCATCAGGAGGACAGCTGCTGAGTTGCATCGCCATTTTGATGTTCTCGTAGGCGCTGAGCGAGTCGAACAGATTATGCATCTGGAAGATGAAACCAATGTTGCGCCGCATGGCAACGAGAGGAGCGCCCTGCAAGCCCGAGAGATCATTGCCGAGGATTTCAATTCGGCCGGACTGGATGGAACGCAATGCGCCGATCAATGTCAGGAGTGTAGTCTTCCCGGAGCCTGACGGACCGTTCATGATGACGAGCTGGCCGGCCTGGATATTGATGTTGTTGTTGAACAGGACCTGATTGCGGGACTCGCCCTCGCCGAAGAAGTGATCGAGGTTCTCGACCTGGATCGTCGTCGGCTGTGCGGAAGGCTCGAAATCAACCATCAGAACACTTCCGCGGGATCGGCGGCCAGGACGCGCCGCATCGCCAGAGCTCCGGACAATACGCACATGCCGACCGTGAGCGTCAGCGCCGTAATCACGATTCCTGGCGTCATACGAAGCGGCAGCAGTGCTATCTCGCCGATCAGATTGTAGAGCAGCACCCCAATCCCCCAGGCGGGCAGGAATCCGATAATCCCGCAGAAGCAGGCCTGTTGCAGCACCACCCGCATGAGATAGGCATTTTCGTAGCCCATCGCCTTGAGCGTGGCATATTGCGGCAGCTGGTCGGACAGGTCGGTGTAGAGGATCTGATAAGAGATCATCATACCAACGATGAAGCCGATTGCGGTGCCGAGCATGAAGATTGGGCCGACCGGCGAGACGCTATTCTGGAATGCTACCTCAACCGCTATCAGCTCGTCTTTGCTGAGGACGGCGACGCCGGCCGGCAGCGCTTTTTTCAGGGCCCTCTGGACCTCCCCAATGGTGTAGGACGGACGCACCTTGATCACTCCGAGCTCGATGTTGGCAAGTTCATTGTCGTTCAGTGGGCGCCGCGAAAAGAACTTCAGGAAATTTCGGTCGCTCATGAGAACGGTGCCGTCGGTGGTGAAGTCTGGCCCGAGCGCAAACGTGCCGATCACCCGGATATTCCGAAGCCCAAGCTCGGTCACGGTGCCCGCCACCGCCTTACCGAGTAAGCGCCGCGCCCGGTTGTCATAAAGAGCGGTGTCGGGCTGACGAAGCTCGTCCAGATGATTGGTGACTTCTGGAAACGAGAAAACCGGCTGATCGGGGTCGAACGCCAGGACCTGGACGATGTAGGTTTTGCGGTTCTCCGGGTTCTTCCAGCTCGAGGCCGACCACTCGGCATAGATCGGTCGCGCCGATTCTACTCCCTCAATTGCTCGCGCCGCATACAGAACGCGGCGTGAGAACGGATCCTTCTGGCCAAAGCGGAATTTCGTCGCGCTGGTCAGGATGATGTCGCCGTCGATCGATCGAATCACGGCAAGCGCGCTGTCGATAAAGGCGCCGTGGAAGCCCAATTGCAGCAGCATCAGCAGCACGGCGAAGCCGATACCGATGCTCGAGCGGATAAAGCGCCGCTTGTCGATCAGGATATTCCGAAAGGCGAGCGGCACTTCACCCCGACGCCAGCGGAGCTCCGCCGGCAGTGCGGCGATGCCCTTGCGAAGGGCCTGACCGACAGAACCGGAGATTTTTTCCGTCGCAGTCATCGTTCAGAACAACTCCACCGGATCCGCGCGCCGCAGAACGCGCAATGCAAAGAGCGCCGATAATGCCGATATGCCCCAAGCGATGGCCAGGACTGCAAGCATCCGCGGTGCCGTCATCTCGGTTGGCAGCAGCGTTGCGTGCCTCACAATCCAGTAGATTCCGGTCGAAAGTAGCACCGCGGGAACGTAGCTTATGGTCGTCATGATTGTCGCCAGGATCACGACAATCCCGCTCAAATGCAGATCGGTGTAGCCCATCGCCTTGAGGGTGGCGTACTGGGCAAGTTGGCGTGAGATCTGAGTCGACAGCGTCTGGTTGAGAATCACCAGCCCCACGATGACTGCGACGATCACGCCAAAGCCGAAGATCAAGCCCGTCGACGTGCTCGTAATCCAATGAGCGGTCTCAAAATTGTAAAGCTCGTCCCGGGTGAACACCTGCGTGTCGGCTGGCATGATCCGACGAAGATGCGCGGCTGTTTGCACAGGATCAGCCCCTGGCTTAAGGGTGAGCAGACCGAGATTGATGTCGATCAAAGCCTGGTCTGGGAACATGCGAGTAAAATTCAAGTCACTCGTGACGATCACCCCGAGTCCCACAAAGCCGGTGCCCAGGTTATAGAGGCCGACGATCTCGACGTTTCGTTGTTCGATTTCGAGCCGGCGACCGACACGAAGCGTGCCGAATTCAGGTCGTGAATTGACGTCGACCAGAATGGTGTCGGGTTGGCGCAACAACTCAGCCTGACGCATGACCTCTGGAATCTTGAAGACCGGATCGTCCGGATTGATGCCCATCACGAACACGTCGCGAGCGAGGCCGTCCTTGTCGTTCAGCCAACGGCCGTTGTTATGATAAAACGGAATCGCGCGTTCCACTTCCGGTACGGCCAGCGCCTGATAAAGACGCTGTCGCGGAAACTTGGACGACTGTGCCTCAAACACATAGCCGCTCGACGTCAGCATCAGGTCGAAGCGCATGGCGTCGTAGATCAGTAAGCCGCCCTGCGGCACCGACATGTAAAAGCCGAGCTGCAGAAAGATCAGCAGGATAGCGAGGAAGATGCCCCCTATGGCGAGCCCACTCCGGCCTTTCTCATGAACAAGAATGCGCCATGCGACAAGCGACTTCACGACTGGCCAGGGCTTGCGACAGCCCTTGTGTCGTCGCCAGTATTGATCATGATGTCGACGGTTAGATTGGTGAGGCGCTCCGTCAGTGTTGGGTCGTCGAGCTCGATCCATACCTCGACCACCCGGGCGTCGGCACGCGCGGCGGGATCGACGTTGAGCACGTCGTTCTTGAACACCATGTTGCCGATACGCACGACCTTGCCGGTGAGTGTACGGGGCAGGGCGCGGCTGGATACCGTGGCGGTCTGGCCAAGTTTTACGCGGCCGATATCGGTTTCATAAACTTCTGCCACGGCGCGCATGGACCCGGTGTCGCCCATGGTCAATACGGTGTTGGTGCTAATGTTTTCCCCAGGCTTGATTTTGACGTTGAGGATGCGGCCATCCACCGGCGCGATGATGACCATGCGGGCGGCGCGCGCCTCTGCCAGCGCGACCTGACTTTTGAGAGATTTGATCGGGAACTCAGCTTCGGAGCGCTCAAGCTGGGCTCGTGACATCGTGATCTGGACCTGCGCGTCGATCTTGTCGACCTCGAACTGCTTCTGCAGCTCGACCAGCCGCGCCCGTGCCGAGGCAAGGTTGGCCTCGTCCTGCGCCACCAAGGCCTTCTGGTCATCTCGCATCCGCCGCGAGGTACTGCCGCGGTCGAACAGCTGCATTTGCGATGCGAGGCTGTCTTTGTCGTTGGCGAGCTTGGCCCCGAGGCTCGCAATGGTCGCCTCCTGGGCCGTGATGCGGAGCGGCGTGACCTCCAGGATTTGCCTTTGGCGGATTTCGGCGCTTCGGATCCGCTGGTGGTTGAGCTGCGTCTCGGTCTTGAGCTTCAACTGCGCTTCGTCAAGCTGCGCACGGAACATGTCGCGTTGCGCGATTTGCTCCGCGTAGCCGCCGAGATATCCCAGCACCTGCCCTTGCTTAACCACGTCGCCCCTCGCAACAAGCAGGGATTGGAGTTGGTCAGGACCTGTGCCGGCGCCGAGATTGATGATTTCGCTGCGCGGTTCGATGCGACCAAGTGCCGCCACGGCGGTCTGCCGTCTTGGAACGGGTTCGTCGGACACCCTCCGGTCCGTGCCGAAACCGAACATTGCAGCATAAGCAGCCAATCCGCCACCCACCAACAAGGCCAAGCAGAATGCAGCCAGGAGCTTTTTCGACTTTATCCAGGCCGGCAAGGTGGCCCCCACAGGCTAGCAAGGCTTCGCCATGCTTTGACCAAACCATATTCAAACGCAAGCTGATTGGCAATGAGGGATAGGAAATTCAACCGCATGAGCCCAAGTATCTCACCGTATCGCGTTCTCAGAAAACGTGGTTACCCTTAGGCGGCATGCTGACTCGCCAAGATTTTTTATCCCGTGGGGCACAAGCGGGGTGCCGATCTGCCAAATAGCGCAACCCTACCCCGGTGGGAGCTTCAACAACCACCAAACATTCACCAAACGGTACGTTGATCTTCGGGGTAGTCGGGTGATTGGTTTGCCATGTCCCAATCCGACTCGCCCAGGGCATCAATCCAGTCGAGACTGTCCTGGTTGCACCGTTACGCGTAACAAAACCACCCGGCAAACCTGCACCAGTCGCTAACACCCTGCCATTGATACCGACCAAGGCACCGGCTTCGATTGTCCGAGAGCTGAAGGAATCGGCAGACAGTGGCATTTTGCAAGAATCTTTGATCGTTATATATGCCCTGTGGCCGGGCAGGTGCTTGGCAGGCAGCGGTTTGATGGGGCCGACGGCGAGCGCGAAAAAATCTTTCTCGGCCCTGGCTTTTGCCGCTGCCGCTTTGCGCGCAGCCTCCTGTTCTGTGGCCTGTTTGGCCCGCGCTTCGAGTTGCTGCTTGACAGTCTTGAGGCCTTTTAAATCCTTGATGGGAGACTCTTTCATGGTGGCCTACATCAGTCCCATCTCGGCCATTGAAGTGGCCTGAGAACTGGTCACCACAAAGTGGTCCAGCACCTGCACATCAATCAGGCCCAGCGCGGCCTTGAGTGTTTTGGTGATGGCCTCGTCAGCGCGTGATGGCTGCGCCGAGCCACTGGGGTGGTTGTGTGCCAGCACCACGCTGGCGGCGTTGAGCGCCAGTGCCCGCACCACCACCTCCCTTGGGTAAACCGAGGTTTGTGCAAGCGTGCCCCTGAACAGTTCTTCAAGCGCAATCAGCCGGTGTTGGGCATCGAGAAACAGCACCGCAAACACTTCATACGAACGGCTGCCCAGCTGCAACTGCAGATAGTCGCGTATCGTCTGTGGGGTGGAGAAAACGGTTTTTTCCTTCAGCTCTTCAGCCAGTGCGCGGCGCGCCAGTTCCAGCACGGCCACAATCTCGGCGCGTTTGGCGGGGCCAAGCCCTTTGATGCTTTTGAGCGCTTCCGGCCCTGAGTGCAGTAGCCCGGCGACGCCGCCAAAAGTCTTCAATAACTCTTGGCCCATTTGCAGCGCGTTCTTGCCCGGCAGGCCGGTGCGCAGCAGCAGCGCCAGCAGTTCTGCATCACTCAGCGCAGCGGGGCCACGGGCCAAAAGCTTTTCGCGCG
>JBCKNC010000095.1:0-9519 GCA_038902915.1 Polaromonas sp. | reverse complement strand
GCGCAGTCTTGCAACGAGTTTCAACAAGGTCACGAAGCTATGCTGGGCCATGCTGATTCTGGGCGGCATTGTCCGGACCATTGCTTATGAAAAGTTTGAATGGGAAGAAGCCGCTGGCAGCGGGCAGGTGCTTGCGCTGAGCTTGAAGCACGTTCTGCTGGTCTCGCTGGTGATATGGGGGACTATCATTCAGTTTCGTCTGCGGAAGTTTTTTAAGAAGTCCAAGGTTTGAGCAATCTTCCAAAAATACTGTTTGTCACCGCGCCCTATCATTGCTGGGGCGTTCAGGTGGTGGGCTCCTGGCCGCCTTTGCATTTGGTGTACCTGGCCGGCGCGGCGCGTGATGCTGGCGCGGCGCCACAGATTTATGACGCGATGAACAAGTCGCACTCGTTTGCCGACATCAGAGCCGAGATCGAACGCGCAAAGCCCGATTACATACTGACCTATGACTACCTGCCGGTGACCGGCGCGATCAGTACGGCGGCAATGCCGGATTCAATTGCCATTTTGAAAATCGCCAAGGAGATCAATCCCGGTATCGTAACGATCCTGGGCGGGCCCCATCCCACTTTTCTACCGAAAGAGGTGCTGGAGTCTGAACAAGGCGTCGTTGATTACATTCTGGTCGGGGAAGGAGAGGCGACATTACAGGCGCTGTTGCCCGCTTTGCAAAATGGAACTGCGAAACAGGTCGCTGGCATTGCGTATTGGGACAATGGCAAGGCGGTTGTCAATCCCAGGCGCGATCAGATACACAAGCTGGATGAACTGAGGCCGGCCTGGGACCTGCTGGAGTGGGAGCTTTACAACTACTGGGTCAGCCCCGGCGGAAGGATGACTTCCATCCTGACCACGCGCGGCTGCGAGATGAGTTGCAGCTTTTGCAGCCAGCGGCTGTTCTGGCGCGCCAGTTGGCGCCCCAGAAGTCCCGAAAAAGTAATTGAGGAAATTGTTTTCCTGCACGAGAAATACGCTGTCAAGGTATTCACCCTGATCGATGCTTATCCGACGCGAGACCGCGTACGCTGGGAGCGGGTGCTGGATTTGCTGATTGAGAAGAATCTGGGCATATCGCTGCTGATGGAAACCAGGGTTGAGGATATTGTGCGCGACGAGGATATTCTCGACAAATACAAGAAAGCCGGAGTGATCCATATCTACATGGGAGCCGAGAGCGGGGACGACGATGTGCTCAATAGCCTGAACAAGGGCATTGAGATGAAGACCACCAAGAAGGCGCTGGAGTTACTCAACCAAGCCGGAATCATCACGGAAGCGTCGTTTATGGTCGGGTTTCCACACGAAACATGGGAGTCCATCGACAAGACCATTGCCTCTGCTATTTACCTTAATCCTGACGTTGCCGTTTTCCCGATAGTGACTCCCTGGCCCTACACGCCAATGTACCGTGAAATGAAGGACAGAATCAGGGTCTTTGATTATTCAAAATACAACCTGGTGACACCAATCGTCGAGCCGTTCAACATGACGCTGGAAGAGGTCGATGACGCATTGGCCAAATGCTATATGGGTTTTTATAGCCACAAGATGCAGGAACTGCTGCTGCTTGAAGAAGGTTATAAAAAGGAATACATGATGAGTGCCTTGCGCCTGATGATGAAGGAGCAGTGCTCGGCGTTCAAGATGAAGGGCATGAAGATGCCTGATATGAGCGGTTTCGGCGATGCGAGCGACTTGCCGTCGGACGCGTAGCGCGTCACCCAAAAGGTGAACGCCGTCGTGGCCCCGAAAGTCAGCGCTCATGCGGCCTTGCCAGCGGATGCAAGCGGTCAACTGCGGTTTCTAGGTTGATTGATCTGACAAGAGGAAGCGGACGCCGCGCTTGTTATGCAGTGATGGCTGTCGTCATTACTCGATGCGGCACCGCCAAAGGGGGCAATAGCGGAGATCACCAGACTTTGGTGCTTCTTGAAAATGGGAAAAACGTCATGGAGCATCCCATTCGTGAGAAAAAAAGTAACTGAACTCGCCGGGCAGTTGCGGCGCACGGCACTACTGTGTGGGTGTCATCTCTCCTTACAGGTCGGGATCCTCCTTGGACCAGAAATTGCTTTGTCCTCTGTTAAGTGCGAGTAGAGATTGCGATTGCCATCAACGCACGTAGGCAGGCACGGGCTCATCTGGATCAGTCCTGAGGATTCTTCGACATCCTCTTAATGGTGTTTAAACCACGCATCCATCGGCTAATTATGACAGGAGAAAAAAATGGCTGGCAGTATTGATCTCAAGAAAAGTGTCAATGAAGATATGAAATACTGGGATTTTGATCTCAAGAAAAGTGTCAATGAAGATATGAAATACTGGAATTCCTTATGCGAGCTGCATCGGGTCGTCTCACCTGAAAACCCGTTTCCGTGCTTGGGACGCGACGACATTGAGTGCTGTCCGATGAATTCCGTGTTACACGCGAGAACGGACATTAAAAAAAACATGCAGGCTCAAGCCTATACCCATGCGGCATGGGTCGTTTACAAGGATGCCCATCTTGCCGCCATTCCGATGTGCTCGCTGGTATCGTTTAAGAAGGCTCCTTCCGAGGAGGTTATAAGCCGGATGTTCGGGGATAGGTACATCAAGCACTATCCAGCCAAATTTGGCTGTAATCCGGACTGCGCTTGCCATACCCATCTTCAGAAAAAAAGAAACCAAAGGCAAGCCGCTACCAATTATTGATCCGGCACGATTTATTCATGACGTTTCGTTCTGTATACGCTGATCCTGTCGCGATATGACAATGACATATCGAGAATAAATCGTGCCGGATCAATAGGGTCGATCTTGACGGTGGATGCACCAGGCACAAGTCCTCGATCCCCGGTCAACGCGTAGCGGTAGAGAGGAAATCGAACCATGAAGCAGGAGTATTTACCCAGCGAGGGTCAGGCTCGTTTTCTGCCTGAGGCGCTGTGCTGGGTTGTGTTATTCATCATCGGCCTCGGATTGGTTGGAGCCATGGTTTACCTGGAAACGAAAAATCTGACCGCAGCCGTACCGCTGGAACAACTGCGTTCATATAAATTGATCAGCTATGCGAATATTTTGCTGATTGGCTCAACCATTCTTTATATCGCGCATCTCTGGGTTACATCCCCCGCCGTGGGACTGTGGGCGACCGGCCTGGCGACTGTGGGCGCGCTGGGTCTGGTCGTGGGATTGGTGGCGCTCGGTACAGAAACCTACTTCCTGCAGCGCACCGGACACGCTCCTCTCACCGGTCTGTACCAAGTGATGTTGTTGTTTAGCGCCATGACCGTCGTGATTTACCTGGTGATGGAAAGGATCTATCGCACGCGGTCGGCTGGTGCTTTTGTGATGCCGATTGTGGTTGCTGCTGTGCTGTTTGGGGCATAGCTGGTCTCGAGCGGTCAAGTCGCGCCTGAGAACCATCTTCTGATCCTTCGAAGCTACTGGATCCATGCCCATGTGCTGGCCAATTTCATTGGCTATGGCGGGTTTGCCGTGGCGGCCGGATGGCATGCTGGAGCATCATCGGGTTCGGCCTTACCGTCTTCAGTTTCCTTCAGTTTCCTGGGCGTTAACCGGTTTTCCACCGTGTTACATTCATATGCTTAACGGCGGATTTGGCGCATATGATTAACCTGCTGGAAGGCCTTTATCAAACGCAACAAGGTGGCAGCGTTGCGGGAGTGGATGTTCGCAAATAACTGCGTCATGTGGAGTACGCCATTCGCAACTGAAAGATCATGAAACTTATTTCTCCCGTTTGGAACGGTGCCGCCGTGACGACCGCCAATAGCGCGGAAATACCAAAGACCTCCACCCCGGCGCCGGCTTCCGGTGCGTTAACGCCATCCGCGTCTAGCGCATCAAGCGGACGCCGTTTCTTCCTGTCTATCAGAACCAAGGGATTGATTGTGTTCGCCGCACTGATCGCCTATTCGGTCGTCGTCACCTTTTTTGCATTTCATCAAAAAAACCTGTTGTTGAATGATTTCGAAGAAATACAGAGAGCGCTTGAAACCGAGGCAATGTTGAAGCAGGCGGACGTATCGACCGTCCATGCGGTGATGACGATATTCGCCAATATGGATGCGCCCGACCATGCAGCGGGGATGCGGAACATGCGGCTGCTTCATCAATCGTTGCTTCACCGGCATGCAGAGTTGAAGGCCCGTTTGCCCAACGCACCCATGGACGTGACGGATTTGAATGCGGCCTGGCAAGAGGCCAACAAGGATTCGTCCAAGGCCAATCTGAACCGGCTGATCGTTGAACTGATCAAGGCCAAGAATGGCTTTTCCTTGCTCGCAGAAAAAGTGCAAGAGAGTCGCAAATCCCTGTCCGAGCGTTACCGCACGCAGAGCAACTCAGCGGCCATGACGATCTTCCTGCTCGGGATGCTGGGCTTGGGATTGCTGGGTGCAACCATAGGGTTGTTTTTCCGGCGTTTGACGGACGATTTGCGTATCCTGCAAGGCAGGGCGCTGGACATCGTGAAGGGCTTTCGTGGCACGCCGATTGCGATCACGCGTGATGACGAAGTCGGCCAGTTGATGAAAGCCGTCAACAATATGGCGGACATACTAGACCGGCATGAAAAGGAGTTGATGCTTGAACGGCAAAAGTATTTTCATCAGGAAAAGATGGCAGCTATTGGGGCATTGGCTGCAGGCATCACGCATGAAATCGGCAATCCGATTGCCGCTATTTCCGGCATTGCGCAAGAAATGGTCGAACGCCGCGCGGCGAACAAAAGCCCTGGTACGGCAGTAGATTGTCACGACTGCCGGCCGGACCTGATTTATGCGCAGACGCAACGGCTGGCTGCGATCACACGCGAAATTTCAGAGTTCGCGTCACCGCGCGCCGCCGAGCCTCAATTAATGGACTTGAATGCGCAATTGCGCAGTACCAGCAGTTTGATCCGTTACGACAAGCGCCTGCAGCGCGTCACGCTGCGGCTCGATCTGGATCCCCAGTTGCCGGCGATTTACGGCGTCGCCGATCAACTGACGCAGCTCATCATGAATCTGTTGATCAATGCCATGGACGCATTGGAAGGTGTGCACGACCGTACGCCAACCATCGTGGTCACCACGCGCTCGGACGCTGAACGTGCCTGTGTCGTCATCGAGGACAACGGCCGCGGGATTGAGCCGGAAACGCTGAACCGGGTGTTTGAGGCATTCTTCACGACTAAGCCGGCCGGTAAAGGGAACGGCCTCGGATTGTCCTTGTGTTATTCGATTGCCAAGAAGCACGGAGGCACCATTGAGATCGATTCCACCCTTGGTACGGGCACGCGAGTAGAGGTCTTTTTTCCTTTGAACGAGTTGGCTTATAACGAGGCGAATGCCCTATGAAATCCCTGGATGTGATGGTGATTGATGATGAGCCGGCGATCCGTCAGATACTGACCGCGTATTTGCTCAAGGCGGGCTACAACGTTTTTCAGGCGCCGAACGGGCTCGAGGCCTTCGAACGCTTGTCCAAAGGCGATATCGATGTCGCCATTTGTGATATCAAGATGCCCGATATCAGCGGTATTGAATTGGTGCGGCGGGTTCGCGCTGCCGGGCTCGATACCAATTTCATCATGATGACCGCCTTCGCATCTGTGGACACCGCGATCGAAGCGATCCAGGCAGGCGCCTCCGACTACATGATCAAACCGGTACACAACGAGGAAGTGCTGCATCGTCTCGTGAAAATCGACGATATGCGCGGTTTGCGCGCTGAGAATCGCGTGCTGCGTAGTCTAGTGCAAGGCAAGAAGGAAGATCAGTTTGAATTCATATCGCCCGCCATGTGCGATCTGGATCGCCTGATCGCCAAAGTGTCACCCACTGACAGTACGGTTCTCGTTACCGGGGAAAGCGGCACTGGCAAGGGCGTCATTGCGCGTCGCATTCATCAGCAAAGCCCGCGCGCCAATGCGCCTTTCATTCCGGTGAATTGCGGCGCTCTGCCGGAAAATCTGATGGAAAGCGAATTGTTCGGCCATACCAAGGGCGCATTCACCGGTGCCGACAAGGCCAAGAAAGGCCTCTTTCTGGAAGCGGACAAGGGAACGATTTTTCTCGATGAGATAGGCGAGTTGCCGCTGCTGCTACAGGTCAAGCTGCTGCACGTGATCGAAGAGAAATCAATCAGGGCGGTCGGAAGCGAGCAGGCGCGGCGCGCCGATGTGCGGATCATGGCGGCCACCAATCGCGACTTGGCGAAAATGGTCGCGGAAGGGAAATTTCGTGATGATTTGTATTTCCGCCTGAGTGTGTTTCAGATCCACGTGCCGCCACTGCGTGAGCGGCGCCAGGATATTCCGAAGTTGGTTCGATTCTTGCTGCAACGGGGTGCGAGGCGCATGAATATTGGGGGAGAGATTTCGATCGATTCGGGCGTGGAAGATATTTTGGTCGCATATGAGTGGCCGGGAAATGTACGTGAAATGGAGAACACCATCGATCGCGCGTTGATTCTGGCGGACGAAAGGCATGTTACCTGTGCCGATCTACCGCCGCAGATCATCAAGGGTGCGCGCGCAGGAGTGCCAGGACTGGTGATACAGGATTCCGGCGAGAGTCTGCGCGACCAGGTCAGGCGGTTCGAGAGTGCGCTTATTTGCAAGGCGATCGATGACGCCGAGGGTGGCGATCGACGAGCGGCAGCGCAAAAACTGGGGATAGGCTTGTCCAGTCTATATCGGAAACTGGAAGAGTTTGAAACGCTCGGGCTGCTGCAGGATAGTACGAGGCTCCGTCACGAAACACCTTCGGTCTGACATGACGCACTGTCCGGTTCCCTCCCCCTTGAAAGGGAGGGCGTAAGCGCCGCGTTGGTCACACTTCGTTGGCGCATTTAACCAATGCTGTACAGCTTTGCTGTACAGCGAGAAAGGTAAACACATGAAAAACATAGTGAGCTCGGCGCTGGCGGGATTGACCCTGCTGTTGATCTGCGGCGCTTCGCAGGGCGCAGACCTCAACAAGGGGCGGCAGCTGTATGCGGCCAACTGCGCCTTCTGTCACGGCCAAACCGGAAGGAGCGTGATGCCTGGCGCGCCCAATTTCGATCGCGGCGACGGTCTTTTACGACCCGATTTCACTTTGCTCGCGTCGATCCGGTCTGGCAAGAATGCGATGCCTGCATTTCGGGGCGTATTGGCCGACCGCGACATTATGGATGTGATTGCTTATTTGAGGACTATGCGTTGATGCGTTCTTTGAACACCCCGGCGCTGCGGGCGCGGATGGCAGGAGTCGGCCTTGACCAATGAACCGATGGTCTTCTTTCATCTGAAGCTGGTGGCAAAAATCAGTCTGGCGGTGGGCGCGCTGGCCGTGCTGGTACTGCTGGCGGTGCTGACCCTGATCACGGGGGACAGCGGCGAATCCTACGGCGCTATTATTCGTTCGCACAACCTCACCCGACAGGGGTTGGGCGCCGCGATGCTGGTGGCCGGCTTGCTACTGGTCGCCATCACGGGGTTGATCACCTGGTTCATCGTCTTGTACAGCAGTTTTCGCGTGGCCGGGCCGCTCTACCGGTTTTCGCAAAATCTGAAACTCGCCAGAACGAGCGACACCAGCGCGTTGCTTGAACTGCGCCAAGGCGATGCGCTGCCGCAGCAAGCCGCCGACATCAAGCAGGCCGTCTCCACTTTGCGCCAGCATCATGCTGCCGTAAAAATCGCCGCCGCTGACGCCGGATCCGCGCTGGTGGCGGGCGATGCCGCGCAGTACGCTGCCGCGATCGCGCGTCTGAATGTGCTCGATGAAAAAGTCTGCCTATAAGCTGCTCGCCAGTGTCGCGCTACTTGCGACGATGGCCGCGCTGGGCACGCTGTATGCCATGTTCAACCCCGACACCCCGGGGCATCTGAACAAGGCGGACTGCGCAGTCTGTCATCTGGCGGGCAAGAACGTCACGGCCCAGCAGGCCAACTTGTTGATAGCCAGTCAGGAAGCGCTGTGCGGGAAATGTCACCCGACTGCCATCCAGGTCAGTCACCCGAGCGGCTTTCAACCGAAAGCCACGCCGCCGCCAATGTATCCGCTGGACTGGAAGGGCGACCTGACCTGCAGTACCTGCCACGTTGTCCATGGCAGCGGCCGCGGTCTCATGCGCGGCGCCAAGGCGGGCAAGGAACTCTGCTTTGCCTGCCATGAGGCTGATTTTTTCAAGAAGATGCGCGATGGCGGTGCGTCGCTCACGACCGGGCACCTGGCCCGAGGGGTCGACAGCAGTGCGCCGACGCTCGATGCCTATTCGTTCGTGTGCATGGCGTGTCATGGCGAGAACGTGACACTCAGGCTCACGACCAGCGTCGACCGCAACGGTGTCGTACGTCATGCGGGTCAAGAGGGCAATCATCCGATTGGCATGAGTTACCAGGACGCGATTTCTTTCGGCGGCTATCACCCGCTGCGCACCGTAACGCGCCGACTGCTGCTGCCCAACGGCAAGCTCAGTTGTGTGACCTGCCATTCCGGCTATCAGAAGGAGCACGGCAAGCTCGTTGTTAGCAACGCCCGGTCTGCCTTATGTTTCGAATGCCACAACCTATGAGCTTCATACCGCCCCAAAACCGTCGCCGTATCCATCTGGTCGACCACGTGCTTCAAAAGTGGTTGTTGGGGACGCTGGTCATCATGGAAATGGCGGCCGTGTCGATCGCGATCTGGGTCTTGTATCGGGTGCTGGGCGAGATCGTCGACGAAAACATGTATCGAATCCATTTTTCTGGCAGCGTCGACATGTTGGCGCTGATGGTGAGCGAAGGCCTGCGCGTGCTGAGCGGCATTCTGCTGGTGAATTTGCTGGCCCTGATTATTGCGGACCGGGTCTGGGCGTTTTACGTCGATGGCATTTTGCGCCATCTCGCACGCTTGATAAGCGCATCGAATGAGCTCGATTTTTCCGGGCAGGGCCCGGTCTCTTTCCATCACGCTGTGCTTGAGCAAGCGCTGTCCTGGCGCGAAGCCGAGGCCGCGCATCTGGCCAAGCTGCGCGACCGAATCCGGCAACTGCCTGCGCAGTTGCCCATGCTGCCAGAGGACAGGAACGCGATGGCGCTAACACTCGCGAAATTGCAGGATGACTGACTCTGGGCGGTGCGGGCTGTCCTGAAGGCGGTCGCCGCACCTGAAAAGATTTATGTGCGCGAGACCACGGGGCGGTACACCCACTGGCGTTGGGCCAGTGGGTGGCTGACGCAACTGGTCTTTTTTGGCTTGCCGTGGCTGAACTGGCATGAGCGCCAACTGGTGCTGTTTGATCTGGCGGCGCGAAAATTTTATTTCTTCGGCATTGTGCTGTGGCCGCAGGATTTGATGAGTAATGCGATCGAGCAGCGGCTTTCGCCGCGGCACATCCGGCAGCGCATTCTGCGGCCGCGCGTGCTGATCTACGCGAGCCTGCTCGCGGCGATGATCGCGGCCCTGGTCGGTTCGCTCATCATGCGCGTACCGCCGAAGCTGGATGTGAGTCGTGACCGTGGCGCGTTGCTGCGCGAGGCTGGGGTGGGCATGATCG
>JBCKNC010000094.1:0-9557 GCA_038902915.1 Polaromonas sp. | reverse complement strand
TTGAGCTTCCTATCCTTTTACCCTATTCGGAAAATATCAGCATGTCATCCATTCAATATCCGGTGAAAGTCGGCATCGTCGGCCTGGGCCGCTGGGCCAAGGTTCTGACCCGCGCAGCCGCCCAGTCGAACAAGATCAAGATCGTTGCCGGCTACAGCCGGTCCGAGGAAACCCGCGCGGCCTTCGGGCAGGAAATGGGCGTGCCTGTGGTGTACGACATGAAAACCCTGCTCGCCGATCCTACCATCCAGGGTGTGATTCTGACCGTCCCGAACGAGCAGCACTGGCCGCTCGCAGAACAGGTCGCCGCGGCAGGCAAGCATGTCTACACCGAGAAACCGATCGCCAGCACGCTGGAGGACGGTCTGAGGATCGCTGGACTCGAGCGCCAGTACGGCGTGACGGTCACTGTCGGCCATAGCGCGCGCCTGATGGCCGGCCTGCGCACGATCAAGGAAAAGATCGACGCCGGCGAACTCGGCCGCGTCGCCTTCATCGAGACGAATTTCTCCAACGAGCGCGCGCTGGAACTGACACCGAAGACCTGGCGCTGGTACAAGGACCGGGCACCAGGAGGCCCGCTATCGCAGCTCGCGATCCACCACTTCGATGTCGTGCATTATCTGGGCGGCGAGATCAGCGAGGTCAGCTCGATGGCCTCGAAGCTTTCCCCGGTCGGCGCCGAAGTCGATGATCAATCGATGACGCTGATCCGTTTCGTCGACGGAAAATTGGCTTATGTCGGCTCGTGCTGGACCTCGCCCGGCGTGTTCGCCGTGCGGGTTTTCGGCTCCAAGGGGCTGATGCACTACGAAATCGATTTCGGTACCTGGGATACACCGCACCTCTTGCATACCACCTCGACGCTCTACATCCAGCGCGGCAAGGATGGCTACGGCAAGCGCGAAGAGCTCAAGGTTCCGGAAAGCGACATGTTCCGCGCCGAGCTCGAGATGTTCGCCGACAGTTGCGTGTCGGGCAAGTCCCCCGAACTCTCCGCCGACAATGGCAGCGTCTCGCTCGCAGTGGTGTATGCGGCATTGCGCTCGATCGAAAGAAAGGGCCAGGCGGTTCCCATCTCCGAAGTCATGGCGGAAGCGCGCGTCAGGATAGGCGCAAAGGCCGCCTAAGCTTGCCTAGCGCTCCCTCTTATCCAACCTATTGATCATTACACTATGTCGAATTTACCCAGCCGCTATTTCATCGAACTGACGCAGCCTGAAATCGCCGCGCAGTTCAAAAAGCATCCTTTGGTGATACTGCCGGCGGGCAGCGTCGAGCAGCATGGTCCGCATCTGCCGACGGGCACCGATATTTTCGCCTCGAACGTGATTGGCCACGCGGTCGCCGAGCGCATGGACGGCCTGGTGCTTCCCGGCGGGCCGCTCGGCGTGACGCCGATGCACATGCCTTTCGAAGGCACGATCACGCTGACGCCGGAAACCTATATGCGGGTCGTCGTGGAAACCTGCGTTTCCACCGCGCAGCATGGCGCGAAATACCTGATGATCCTGAACTGGCACGAGGGCAATATTCCGTCGCTGGCGATCGCGGCCGAGAAGCTGCACCGCGAGCACGGCATGACCGTGCTGATCGTGCAGGCCTGTTATGTCGCCGCCGAACTCTATGGCAACGACTGCGGCGGACTCACGCACGGCGGAGAGATCGAGGCGCTGGCAGTACTCGCGCACCGGCCCGATCTGGTGCACCTGGACCGCATCGACTACTCCTCCGACCACACGCATGGCCGCAAGTGGGACAAGCTGCGTCGCACCCACAGCTTCCAGCCGGTGCTGCGGGACATCCGCACGGTCTGCGCGACCGGATGGTACGGCGCGCCACAGCATGCGACCGCGGAAAAGGGCTTGCGCATGCTGAACGACATCGCCGATGCGATTGCCAAGGAAGCGACCGAGCTGTTTCGCATGCTCGACGAAGCGCAGGGTGGGACCGCCGAAATCAAGCACCTCAAAGTCGCGTCCTAATGGCACGCGTACTGACACAGGCAGCCGCGAAGAATCTCGGACTTCCCGGACGCAAATCGCTGGAGATCGTATCGGGTGAAACCGGCTCCTTGGCGGTAACACTGCGGCTGGTCGAGATTCCGGTGCAGAAGTCCGGTGAGACCCCGCGCGGGCCGCACCGCCACAGCGATTTCGAGGAATGCATCCACGTCCTCGCCGGCGAAGCCTGCACCGAATCCGACAGCGGCAAGCATCCCTTGAAAGCCGGCGACACCATCCTGATCCCGCCCGGCGAGATGCACGTCACGCGCAACACCGGCAGCGTCCCGCTGATGCTGTTGTGTTTTTTCCCAGTCGCCAAAGTTTAAGTTGGTAAATAAGATCATGTCCCAAGACGTTCTGTGTCTGCGACCAGAGGCCGATTTTTCGCGGCTGGGTGCCTTGCCGCCAAACACCTTCAGCGTCGCCTATCGCTCGCCCGATGACCCGGAGCTCGCCAGCCTGATCAGGGATGCGCGCGCGCTGGTGATGCCGGCGGTGGGCAGCAAGCTGCCAGCGGTGCTGTTCGAGAACAGCGCGCTGAAGCTGATCCAGGTGACCGGTGCCGGCGTTGACCGGCTCGACCAGGCGGCGCTGAAGCAGATCGGCATCCCGGTGGCCAATGTTCCGGGCGGCAGCAACAGCGCGGTTGCCGAATATGTCGTGACCTCAGCCTCGGTACTGTTGCGCCGCTTCGCCTGGGCAGATGCCGAGATACGCAAAGGCAATTACGCCGTGTTCCGAGCGCGTATGCTCGCCGACAATCTCGCCGGGCTCGAAGGGCTGACCGTCGGTGTGGTCGGACTCGGGGTGATCGGCCTTGCGGTCGCCCAGGCCTTCCACAAAATGGGCTGCAATCTGTGCTACTTCGATCCCGCGCCGCGCGACGTGCAGGCCGCTGCGGCGCTGGGCGCACAATCGGTGTCGCTAGCCGAATTGCTGAATATCTCCGACGTGGTCAGCCTGCACGTACCGCTGCTGCCTGCGACCAGCGGACTGATCGGCGATCAGCAACTCGCGGCGATGAAGCCCGGCGCAGTGCTGGTGCAGGGATCGCGCGGTGGCATCGTCGACGAGGCAGCGCTCGCCGAACACCTGCGCTCCGGGCATCTGGGCGGCGCGGCGGTCGACGTGTATTCGACCGAGCCCCCCACTGCGGACAGTCCGTTGCTAGCTCTCGATGGCGAAGCGGCGCACAAGCTGCTGCTGACCCCGCATATCGCCGGCGTCACGCGCCAGGCGTTTGCAAATCTGTTCCGCGCTTCGTGGGACAACGTGGAACGCGTGCTGCTCAAGCACGAGTTGCCGCACAACCGTGTTTATTAACAACCAAAGGAGTATGTAATGCGGGTTTTAAAACTGATATTGGCGGCGCTGCTTGCGCTCGGGCTCTTCCCACTCTCCGCCCAAACGGTGATCGCCACCGATGCCGCGAGCGACTATCCGAAACGCCCGATCCGGATGCTGGTGCCGAACGCTCCCGGCAGCTCGAGCGACGTGCTAGGGCGTCTGCTCGCGCTGAAGCTCGGCGAGGTGATAGGTCAGCAGATCGTGGTCGAAAACCATGCCGGCGCGGGTGGCCAGATCGGCATGGAGATGGGTAAGAATGCAGCACCCGACGGCTACACGATCATTCTGACATCTCCGCCCGCAATGACGATCTTGCCGAACCTGCGCAAAACCCCCTACGATCCGCTCAACGATTTCCAGTTCGTGTCGCTGTTCGCGGTGCTGCCCAACGTGCTGGTGGTCGCGCCTGCTCTGCCCATCAAGACAGTTCAGGAACTGATCGACTACACCAAATCCAAGCCGGGGCAGATCAACATGGCCTCCGCCGGGCCGGGCTCACAAAGCCATCTCGCCGGCGAGATGTTGAAGTTGGCGGGCAACTTTCCGTCCGTCCATGTGCCTTACAAGGGCGGCGGGCCTTCGGTGCTTTCGGTCGTGTCCGGGGAAACACAATGGACGATCACCCCGGCCGCGGCAGTGATGGGGCACGTGAATTCTGGCAGACTGCGCGCGATCGCGCACAGTCTGCCTCAGCGCACCCCGCTGCTGGCTGGCATCCCCGCCATCAGTGAAAGCATCCCAGGCTTCAGCTACAGCGCGTGGAACGGCATGCTGCTCCCCAAAGGGACACCAGCGCCTATCGTCGAAAAACTACGCGCGGCCTTGCTCAAGACGCTCATGCTTGCGGAGGTGCGGGAGTTCTTCGGCAAAAATGGCGCCGAAGTCATCACCAACACGCCGGAAGAGTTTCGTAACCTGGTGAAAGCCGAAATAGAGAGCACCGGCAAGGTCGTCAAAGCTGCCGGCCTCAAGGTAGACTGAGTTCAGCGGCTTATGAACCGGGAGGCGCCGTCACATGACAGCGCCGCGATGACGTCGCTACCACAGCTGCATAAGACTACGCCAGCTTCAGCGCAATCGCGTATCCATTACCCTCCTGCCCTACAGCTTGACCCTCAAGACACGGATCGTGGTCATGCTGTTGCCGCTCGCAGGCAACAGACACTTCGGCATGCACGGTGTTGACCAGGGGAAATAGTGACGCAGTGGGGGGGGTGACTACTGGATTGGCGGGTACTATCTGACTTTGCCCACCCAAGAAAAGCGATCTCCGCATGCAAAAAGAAACGGGCCTGATGTGAGTTCGATCAGGCTGTTTTGGCGAATTCGGCTTCGACCTGTTTCTCGTGGGCAAGTACCTTTTTGATGCTTGGCCGCTGCTGCAGGCGTTCGTAATGCGCCATGCAGTGGCTGAACGGCGAGAGATCAAGTTTGAAAGTCACGGCGCGGCGGAAGCACCAGAAAAAGTAGGCATCTGGCGTCGTGAAGTTATCGAAAAAATATTCCCGGTTGGCGAGCAGGCCGTCGGCGATTCTCAGGTCTTCGAACAACAGCTTGTTGCCGACACGTTTAACAGCCTCGGCCGATCCTGGGAGGTCGCAGTAGTTTTCGGGTCGCGCGTTGGGGGTCAGGTGCGGGTGGATGGTCGAGGCAAACCACACCATCAGCGAAATCGCCTTGATTTCCTCCCTGGGATCCGCGGGCAGCAGTTTCGCCTGCGCGAACTGGCGATGGATCCAGATCTGAATCGCGACGTTTTCGGTCAGCGCTTCGCCGTTGATGACCAGCACCGGCACCTTGTGTTTCGGGTTGAGCCGCAGGTATTCAGGTGTTTTCAACTGACCGGAGCGCGAATTCATGTTGTGCACCGTGAAGTCGGCACCGGCTTCGGTGAGCGCCACATAAGGCACCAGGGCACAGGTCTTGGGAGCGTAATACAGTTCGAGTTTCACGAGTGGTCTCCTGCGGCGGTGAAGGATAGAAAATTCAACCGCATGAGCCCAAGTATCTCACCGTATCGCGTCCTCAAGAGTCGTGCTTTCCCTGATGTGATGATCTGAATTCCCAAGGTTTTTCCGCCGGATTGAACGCGTGCATCAGACATGCTGTCAAAAAATCGTGATTGATGATTGATGATTGATGATTGATGATTGATGCTGATCGGTTTTACAAATTACCAATCACTAATCACGAATTACCGCATTTACGAAGGTAGCTCAGGTCCAGGTACTTGTCGGGCGCGCCTTGCGGACCCTGCAACCCTTCCGCGTCCCACACCACGCCAATCACCTGCCGCAACGCCTCGGGCACGAGTGCCGGCTGCGGCCGCGCTGCGAATTCATCGTAGGCCCGCGCCGCCGCAGCGGATTCTATCTTCAGCCGTGCCTGTAGGATCTCGATTGCATCTTGCCGGTTGTTCCTGTCCTTCAGCCAGGCAAAGGCGGCGTCCATGCCGCGAATGAATGCGACCAGTCGCGTCTCGTTATCACGCGCCCACGAGCGGCGCGCCGCCGCGATCGGTCCGGGATAGGTCGGATAAAAGTCGCCCAGGGTGCCCAGGCTCCTGAATCCTGCCGCGAACAGATTGCGGTCGAACGGTGGATTCAGAAAGCTCGCAAACGCATCCCCGCTTTGCAGCGCGTCGAAGCGCTCTCTCGAGCCACCGAACTCCCTGAAGGTGTAGTCGCGATCCCGCAAACCCTGGTCAGCGAGCAGTTTTCGCAGCAGCAAGGCGTAGCCCGAGCGCGTGCCGTCGACCGCAATAACTTTGCCTTTGAGATCGGCGAATGACCGGATGTCCGGCGCAACGACGAGGCTCAACTCCGGCGCAGGCGCAGTTGACATGAAGATAAACAGGTCGGAGCCCTTCTCCACCGCACGCACCACATGGTCCGATTGCTGGAAGCCGATGTCATAGCCGCCCCCGACCAGTTGCTCGAGTTGCTTCACCGACGAGGCGGTCAGTGTCATTTCGACGGCAACGCCTTCGCGTTCGAACAATTTTTCCGCCTGCGCAACGTACAACGGCCAGCTTGCAGTGCCTTCGGAAATGACCGCGAGTTTGAGCGGCCGCCATGCCGGCCCCGCAGCGGTTACTGGATGTCCTTGACCGCGGCGATCAGGATGGGCGCCAGGATGGCGCTGGCTTTTGCCAGTTCCGTGACCCGCTTCTGTTGCGTGACGCCATCCATCGGTGACACCGGCCGTTCGGTCTTTTCCGATTCAGCGAGCAGATCAGGGTCGCTCAGCGCAGCGGTTACCGCCGCACGAAAGGCCGCAATCGCCTGCGGTTCCATGTTGGGCGGACCGATGTAGCTGCGGTGCGTCTCGAGGATGATCCCCATGGCCTGCACGGTGGCGTGTTTGGCGGCAGGCACGATGTTCATCGCAATCGGAATATTCGGATAATCCGAGGGGGAGGGTTGCGAGGTGACCATCAATATCGGATTTTTGTCGCCGGAACGGAACGGCCCCAGCGATTCGCTCCAGCTGGTGATGTGACCGTCACCATCGCCCTTGATCACCGCCAGCGAGGTATCGGCATTGCCCTCATAACCCGTCACCGCCTTGACCTTGAATCCTAGTGCATCACCCAACACGGCCATGGCGTAAAAATCCTCGTCGGTGCCCTGCGACGGGAATACAAACGGGCGCTTCAATTTCTGCACGTCCTGGATCGACTTGATCGCCGACTTGCCGCCCACGCTCAGCACCCGTGGCTCACTGGTGACCCGCCCGAGGTAGTGAAATTTGACCGGGTCAAACAACTGCGCGCCGGCACTACCAGCCAGCGACGCGAGAATCAGCGTCGGCACATTGCCGAAAAAAATCTCCGAGCTACCGGGTTTGACGCGCCAGATGTAGTTGGCCGCCTTCAGCCCGCCGCCGCCCGGCATGTTGACGATGCGCACTTCGCGCGCGCCGCTGTGCTTCTGCAGATACGGCTGCAGCAGGCGGGCAAAACGCGTATGCCCGCCGGCGGCGGTGCCGGCGACGTTGATGATGATGACCTTGTCTTTGTAATAACCGTCGGCCTGGGCCAGCACCCGGCCCGGCATGCTCATTGCCACCGGCGCCATGGCGCCTGCGAACATCAGCTTTCTGCGTGTCGTTTTCATTGAAGTCTCCTTTGGTATCGGATTTTATGGGAACAGCGGCGCCAGCAGGCCATGATACGGCTGCATTTGCAGCGCCACCACGAACAACAGGTACAGTGAGGTGGTCAGCACCGCAGCATAGACCAGACTGAGCCGCCATGAGCAATAACGCGTCACCATGAAATAACCCGCAGTGAACAAAAACGCCGCCGGCATCACCCCCGTGGCAAATGTCAGCGCCAGCAATACGCCGATCATGCCGTAAGCCGCCAGCTCCCGTTGCCACGACGCTTTCTTCGTGCGTGTTACTGTTACAGGCACGTCTGCAACGGGAATCGTCGGCGCCTGCACCGAGATCATGTCCATCTGCAGTTCTGCGGTCGAGCCGAAATTGTGCCAGACCAGCTGGATCAGCGTCAGCACGATGCCGAAGACCGCCAGCGGCAGCGGGATCATCCGCGCACGCGACCCGAAATCCTGACAAAGCACCATCACGCCGGCGAATACCGCCAGCAACATGACAGAAACCAGATTCTCCTGGGCGTGGCGACTCATCGGGACGCTCCTGCAGCCAGCGCCCGCTTGCGCTGCCAGTTGCGCAAGAATGGCAGCGCGGCGGTCACCACAATAAACACCAGCATCGCCAAGGCAATCGGCCGTTCCAGCAGAAAACCGTTGCCGTGCAGCGTCAGGGAGATCTGCAGATTACGTTCGATCATCACCGCCAGCACCATGCCGATGACGAAATTCGCGCGCGAATAACGGTATTTGTCCATCAGGTAGCCGACGACGCCGAACACCGCGGCAACCAGCGCGTCCTCGATGCGTCCGCGCGTCGCATAGGCGCCGACAAAACACACCGCTAGCACAATCGGCACCATCAAATTCGCCCGCAGCGAGGGCAGTCGCGCCAGCCACGGCGTGATGCCGAGGCCGATCAGGGTGACTGCGATGTTGGCGATGACGATGATCCACACCATGCTAAATACCACATCGAGATTCTTGGTCAGCATATCAGGTCCCGGCACTATACCCAAGCCGATGAACGCCACCAGCAGGATCGCCATGCTCTCGCCGCCCGGGATACCGAAAGCCAGCGTCGGCATCAGTCCGCCGCCTTCATTGGCGCCCATGGTCGCCTCCGGCGCGATGACACCCTCGACGGCGCCCTTGCCGAAACGCTCCGGCGTCTTCGAGGTCTGCACCGCCTGCGCGTACGCGGCAAGCCCGGCAACGGTTGCCCCCACCCCCGGCAATACGCCGATCCACAGCCCGAGCAAGCTGGAGCGCACCACCAGCCACTTGTGACGGAAAACGTCGCACACGCCCTGCCACATGGTGCTGTCTTCATTGACCAGCGAACGGTCGACGATGGGCGTGCCCTTGATGGCAAGTTTCATCATTTCCGATACCGCAAAGATACCGATCATCGCCACCGGAAACGAGATGCCGTCCATCAGGAACTCACTGCCGAAGGTAAAGCGCGGCGTCGCTGTCACCATGTCCATGCCGATAAAGGCCACCAGCACACCGAGCACGCTGGCGATCAGGCCCTTCATCAGGGAACCCTCGCTGAAGGTGGCGATCACCGTCAGCCCCCACAACGCCATCATCAGGTATTCGCTGGGGCCGAGCGCGAGGATCACCGGCCGGATCAGGGGGATGAACAGCGCGAGGAAGATCGCGCCGATAATGCCGCCCAGCAGTGCGGCGGTGGCGGAAGCCGCCAGCGCGCGTTTCGCCTGGCCTTTCTGGGTCATCGGATAACCATCGAAACACAGCGCAAGCCCCTTGGCCGAACCGGGCACTTTGAACAGGATGCTGGTCACCGAATCACCCCAGATCGTCGCGATATGCGCGCCAAGCAGCAGCGCCAGCGTCGCCGCAGTTTCAAACCCGTAGGTAAACGGCAGCAGCAGCGCCATCGCCACCACGCCGCCGAGGCCGGGCAGGATGCCGATGACCAGCCCGTAGACCACGCCGAGCAGCATGAACAGCATGGCCTGCGGCGTCAGCAGCGCCGAGAGTCCGGCGACGATGGCTTCAATCATGCGGATACCCGGCAGCGGCAAAACATGACACTCGATTGAACTGATGCAAAATGACC
>JBCKNC010000093.1:0-9657 GCA_038902915.1 Polaromonas sp. | reverse complement strand
GATCGTCTTGATCGCGACGACGCGCTCAATGAGGGGATCGAACCCCTCGTAGACGACACTCATCGCGCCGCGCCCGAGTTCGCGGCGGATGAGGTACTTACCGAGTTTGGGCGGAATCGGCCCTGCGGAAGAACTCACGCCATCAATCCGGACGCGATCACCTTACTTGTACTTGGAGTCGATTTCCCAGACGGCCTTCTGCACCAGGCGCTGGACCATCGTGTCGAGCCCGACACCGCCCTTCGCGCCCTGCGAGATGCCCATTATCGAGGTGCTGGCGGCGCCAACTTCCATCTTTTCCTCCGTGTAGCCCTGCGCGACCTGCTCGGTGGTGGTGGCATCCATGATCTTGAAGCGCATGCCGATCAGCCACACGCCGGTCGTGTCCTGAGTCTGAACCGAACCGGTCACGGTGCTGGCGGCATGGCCGCCGAATCCGCCGAACAGGCCTCCGAGCAGCGAACCCACCGCACGGCCGTCGAAGCCCTGCTTGACCTCGGCAATCTGCTCCGCCTTGAGGATGTCGAACTTCACGATCCACTTCGTGGTCTTGAGCTTGCCGATCTGCATCGTCTGGCGCGCCTTGTTCGGGTCGCCGAGGTTGTAAGCGAGTGAGATCTCGTTCAAGAGCGGCCCCAGGTTGCTACGTTCGAGGACGCCAAAGTTCGCCTGCGACAGCTCCAGTTCGGCATAATCGGCGACGTTGTTGGGGCCGAACTTCTGCATGAAGGTGGCGTTGTTGCTCTTGATCTCGCCCGGAATCACCACTAGGTTCGGCCCGCGCTTGCCCTTGTTCACGTAATCCACTGGCTTGTAGGCGGCGACATCTGCAGCCGCGTTCGCCTGCTGCGAAGTCGTGCTTCCCGCAGTGGGTGAAGGGTTGCCGAAGGTCGGCTGCGCGCCGGCGTTGGCAGCGGCCAGCAGCATCGCGGCGGCCAGGCTGATCGTGGTTTTCATCTGTTCTCCTTTTCCGCTCCGCCGGGGCCATGCGAAGCGGGGGTGCTATTTTCTACCTGGCTCGGGCCGCTGGCAATACTCGCTGTAGAGCTTGGCGACGACTTCATCTGTCTGCTCGTTGATCAGCGTCAGCGTCATCCCCTGCACGTCGGCACCGCTGAAGGACTGCGACTGCGCTATCCGAAGGATAGGAAATTCAACCGCATGAGACCAAGTATGGCACCGAAAAGCGTCCTCAAAAGTAGTACTTTCCCTAATGTGGCGATCTGAATCCCCAAGGTTTTTCCGCCCACCGGCACAAACGACATGCAAAGCTGGGCTGCGGGCACGTGGTTTGCGATGATGGGGCGCAAACTCTTGGGCAATCAGGTCGGTGACTGAGGGTCAGCACGTTTTTTGAGGCAGCATGAGACCGCTTTTTGATGGGATACTTGGCTTCATGCTGTTGAATTTATCCTTAGGGCCACCAGACTGAGCGTCATGCCCGGCACCCGGATCTTTTACGGCTGGCGCATCGTCGGCGCCGCAGGGTGTCTGCGCCGATTGAATTCTGACCCACCCTGCCGATTCAATATTGACCCAGGACGGATAGTTGCATTTTGAATTAGCAACTGTGGATAAGTGTACTCAGTGTCCGGTTTTTTGCTTCCCCTTGTTGTTGGTTATCGCCAGGGCAATGGAGTGAAGGGCGTAGCCCGTAACGCAATTGCCCTGGCTTGTTTCACTCAGAAAGGATCTGCACCGGTTGCTGCTTTTGCGGCCTTGCGGGTTTGCTCCCTGTCTTTGATTCGCGACTTGGCTGCCATGCTGCTGTGCTGGAAACGGTAGGACTCGTTGCCCGTCTCCACGATGTGGCAATGGTGGGTCAGGCGGTCCAGCAGCGCCGTCGTCATCTTGGCATCTACAAACACACTGGACCATTCCGAGAAGCTCAGATTGGTCGTGATGACCACGCTGGTGTGCTCGTACAGTTTGGACAGCAGGTGAAACAGCAATGCCCCGCCCGCCTGACTGAACGGCAGATACCCCAACTCATCAAGAATGACCAAGTCCGTGCGTAGCAATGACTGCGTGATGCGTCCAGCCTTGCCCTGTGCCTTCTCCTGCTCCAGGGCATTGACCAGATCTACGGTGGAATGAAAGCGTACCCGTTTGCTTTGCAAGGTGACACCAGCAACCCCCAGCGCTGTGGCCAGGTGTGTCTTGCCAGTTCCAGGTCCGCCAATGAGCACCGCATTTTGCGCCGTGTCCGTGAAGTCCAGCGTGGCCAATTGCTTGACCAGGTTCTCGTCCACCTTGGATAGGCTGAAGTCAAACCCGGCCAGGTCCCGGTGGATCGGGAACCGGGCTGCCTTCATCTGGTGGCTGATGGAGCGCATCGCACGGTCCGTGTGTTCGGCTTGCAGAAGATGCTCGATCAACCATTTCGATGTTGCAGTCCCGGTTTCCCCCAGTGCAACCAAATCCGTCCAGGCACTTGCCATGCCGTTCAGGCGCAGTTCCTTGAGCTCCGTGGTGATGTCATGGCGCATGGTGGGCCTCCACCTCTGTACGCAGGCTGTCATACCGGCTGGTGTTGGCCAGCGGTGCCTCCGTGAGCTGCAACGTCGTCTCGACGCAATCGGGTTGCGGCTTTGCATTGAGGCGGGCCAACACGTTGAGAACGTGCTCGACGCTAAGCGCGCCAGACTCCACCACCAACTCCACCGCCACCAGAACGGCTTCCAACCCGGCCGTCGGTACACAGGCCAGCACTTGGGCCATGACCCTGTCGCCACCAGCTCGGCGTAGCAAGCCATGTCTGAGTCTTTGCAGTGGCACCGGCATGTCGGCAAACGGCGCGCCGTTGCGCAAGGCCCCAGGCTTTCGCTGCACCAATTCAATGTAGTGCTGCCAGTCGTAATTGACACGCCCCGCATCTGACAGGCGTTCATGGCTGGCAACGATGGCATCGCCCGTAGCCACAGCCACCCGCCCCGGATACAGCCGGGTGCTCAGTTTCTGACCTACCAGTTCACACGGTACGGAGTAGCGGTTGCGCGCCACTGCCACCAGACAGGTGCTGCTCACCCGCGCCTGCTTTTCTACGTAACCATCAAACGCAACCGGCATGGGCATCATCTGCGCACGCTCTTGCTCGAGCATCTCCAGGACGCTGAACTCCCTGTATTCGGGATGGCGCAGCTCTGCCCACAGTGCCCGGCAGCGCTCCCCAAGCCAGGTGTTCAACTGCGCAAATGAGTTCCACTGGATCTTTTGCGCATCCAGCCAGATGCGCCGGCGGCTGTCTTGCACGTTTTTCTCCACAACACCTTTTTCCCAACCGGAGGCAACATTGCAGAAGTCGGCATCGAACAGGTAGTGCGCGCACATGGCATTGAAGCGCGCATTGACCGTGCGGCCTTTACCCTTTTTGACCTTGTCCACCGCCGTCTTCATGTTGTCGTATATGCCCCGTCGCGGGATGCCACCCAAAGCGTTGAACGATCTGGTGTGGGCGTCAAAGAGCATTTCGTGCCCCTGGCTCGGGTAGGCCACCAGCCAGAACGCACGGCTGGCGCACAACTTGAGGTGCGACACTTGCAACTTGTAGTAGATGCCGCCAACGACCAGGCCTTCATCGCTCCAGTCAAACTGGAACGCCTCGCCCAGCTCGAACAGCAGCGGCACGAATGCCTTCAGCGCCTTGCCTTCGCGGCCACGCCATTGCCGCACAAATGCCGTGAGTTGGCTGTAGGCGCCGGTGTAGCCGCTCGCCTGGATTTGTACCAACAGGGCTTTGGCCGTTCGCCGGTTTTGCTTGGTGCGGTGTGAATCCGCATTCAGTGCTTGCTCAATTTCTGCATGATAAGCATCGAGCTTGCCGGGCATGTCCTGGCGAACATACTTCAAAACGTCCTGTGCCTGAGGCTCGCGCACCCACCTGCGGATCGTGTTGCGCGACAGGCCCGTGAGCCGCGCTATGTCGTGCAATGACTTCTTGTCGCGGAAATACAGCCGCTTGATTTTTCCCAAAATTTCCATAGTGATCACCTTTTTTGCTCCTGCCTAAAAATCAGGCAGAGCCAGTAAAACACCTAGGTCAGTTTTGGATCAGCACACCCCCTCTAAGTGGGTCAGTTTTCGGTCAGCGCCAACATGGCAGTGGTGCGAACGGTAAGAGCGTCTTCCTCAATGTCGTGAAAGAACTGCTGGGTGGCGAATTGGCTTGTCAAACACCCTCCGAGACCTTGATGGTTAAAAGGCCAGGTGGGAGCAACGACATTGCACGTCTGCAAAACATCCGCGCAGTCATTGCCAATGAAGTCGAAGAAGGCTCACTTATGGCAGAGGCGCTGGTCAAACAAATGACCGGGGGCGAACTGATGTCGGCAAAGTTCCATTATCAGGAATACTTTGAGTTCATGCCTAAGTTCAAGCTCTTCATCGCAGGCAACCACAAGCCTGTGATCCGGGGTAGAGACCACGCCATTTGGGGCCGCATTCGATTGCTTCCATTCGTGGTCACCATCCCGAAGGAAGAGCAGGACAAGCGCCTGCAGAGCAAGCTCAGAGCCGAGCTGCCCGGCATCCTGAACTGGGCCATTAAGGGCTGCAAGGCCTGGCAAAAATCAGGCTTGGGCGAGCCGCTGGTTGTCACTGAGGCAGTCGCCGAATATCGCGAGGAGATGGACCTGCTAAGCGCTTGGATTTTTGATTGCTGTGATCTGGGGCCAGACAGAGCATGGCAATCCCGGGAAGCCTATATCAACTACAACACGTGGGCCGAGGGTGGTGGCTACCGCCCTATGTCGGAGAACGCTTTTAGCCGTGAGTTGGCGATGGTCTACAAGAAGGTCAAGTACAAATTTGGCAATTATTTTCACGGGATTTCGGAAAAATCATTGTACCCATTGGCGCTACCATCGGCGGCGTGACCGCCACACGGTGGAGGCTGGTGGAGGCTCAAAACATAACTCTTTATTTCTTTTTCTACGACATATGGAAGAAAGTTATGTTTTGAGCCTCCACTGCCCTCCACCTTTTTTTTATGCCAGCGTGCTTTTGAGTTCGCCACCACCACCGGCCACATGACCCGCAGCAGCCCCCGCCGGGCAGGAAGCCAACCGCATTTCGGCGGCTTCGCTTTAAACCACCGCGGCCATTTCGCCCGCCGCAATAATTTTGAGCAGCTCGCTATCGGTCATTCTTTCGAGCCGTGCCAGTTCACCCCGCCCCGCCAAATCCACCTCAACCCGGACCCGCTCAGGCTTCAGGTATCCACAAATTTTGGCAATTTCGCGATAGGCCGCGACGATCCCCATAGGCTGTTTCAATGACTTTGCAAGCTCCGCCGTAGCGACCAATTCCGCCAGCAACCGTTTCCGGCTCATGCCCATATCCACAGCCGTCTGCGCTTCCAGCTCCCGGATACGCTCCAAAACGCTAGCATTCGCTATCAGGCGCGTGCCGGTCACGCTGGCGCACCCTTGGGCATACCCAGCCTCGCGGGCCGCCTGGCTGGCGTTGTGGTGCCTTGCGTAAGCCACCGCGAAGGCTTCCTGCCGGGCCGACAGCCTGGGTAAATGTGCGAGGTTAGCCATGCTGTATTTTATCCTGCATAGGTGGCTTTGTCACCCGGTTTTGCGCCCTTGACAGGGTGTGCTTGATCTACGTGGGCCGCGCATCACCCGGGGCACGCGGGGCTACCGCTGTGGGGTGACTGTGGTGCGCAGGTGCCGGCGCGATGGCGCTGCGCGGGGTCATAATCTGTCGAAAAAGTAGGGCGGTTGAATCAAATCCCCTTATAGTGCAACTATCGCAACACGACCGCCCCACAGACGGTTCAGCCCAATATGGTTTATCCGACGCGATTGACGTCTTTGCTTTGTGCTGGCTTTACGGCGCGGCGGATAAACGCTGATTGTTAGAGTGCAGAATGAGCGTCATGGCTAAGAACCGCAATCGTCGCCTTCGAAAAAAGCTCCGCGTTGGCGAGTTTCAGGAGTTCGGCTTTGACATATCGTTCTCACTCCGCCCTAAGCTCTCGGAGGCGGATACCATTCGTTTCTGGGACGAGTTTATCCTTGAGGCAATTGAGCGCCATAGCCTCGCGTTTGGTGGCGGTACGGAGGGCTTCATCACCGCGTGGGGTCGCGGAACAACCACAGATACGCACCGCGAGATTGTGCGGGCTTGGCTTACCTCACGACCGGAGGTTGTGTCTGCGCAGGTCGAGCCACTTGTTGACGCTTGGCATTTGCCAGAAGATGGGCTGCACTCTAACCGCGCGTTCGAGAGCGGACGCGCCAAAGAGCGGCGCGCCGCTCAACGCGAACATTGAAAGCCTACTTTCCAAATCAGTGAATGGTCGCAATGGGCCCGTTGAAGCCCTTCACTCCCGCTCCTCACTCCCGGGGCCGCACCCCCTCAAACGCATCCTGCAGCAGTTGCCGGATGGCCGCCCGCTCCAGCGGCCGCGGGTTCGGGTACTGGTTCTGCATGGCAATGTGCCAACCTGAATCAGGCCAGCCGAAGCATCAACCCGGACCATGTTCGGATGTTTGCGTTGGGCCAGTCGCGGCGCTGATGTTAAATCAACTACATCGTAGTAGTTATTGCATATCCGTGGTAAATATGACTACAATGTAGCCAATTCGACAGCATCCATACATGAACCAAGCCACTCTCACTGAAATCTTCGGAAGCGCCGACCGGTACAAGGCATTGCGTGCGATTTTTTCGGAGCCGGGTCGGGGTTTCGGCCAACGGGAACTGGCCAAAGCAGCCGGCATAGACCCCGGGAACGTCTCCCGCCTACTGAAACGGTGGACCGAGGCGGGACTGGTGCAGCGGGTACAAAAAGACGGGCTGCCCCGGTACTACGCGACCAAAGACCCTTCTTTGGCACCCCTGGTCACGCTGATGCAGCAAGACAGCGCGTTGGTCCAGGCCCTTCGCGACTTCCTCGGTGGCGTGGAAGGCGTCCAGGTTGCACTCCTCTTTGGCTCCATCGCACGCGGCGATGAAAACGCCGACAGCGACATCGATGTGCTCGTGCTCGGCAGCGTCTCTGAGTTGAAGCTCAACACCCTTCTCAAGCCTGTTGGCCGCAAGCTCGGGCGCCCAGTCCATGCATCCGTCAGTAGCATCAAAGGTTTTCGAAATCAGATCCAGGCTGGGGAGAGTTTTGCAGGCGAAATCGTGCACGGCCCGAAGATCGCATTGATAGGGGATTTTGATGCTGCAGTCATTTCAGAAACTGAGCGCTGAGCCGGGCTCGCCGCTGCGCGAGCAGCCGGTCAATGGCCCAGACGTGATGTCCTGGCTACAGCAGGCGGAAATCAAGCTCAAAGATGCGAGGATGAAGGCGGTGTCACCAGCTACCCGCATGGACGCGGCCTATGACGCCGTTCTTTTTTGCTGTCTGGCCGTTGCATGCGCCCAAGGGTATCGAGCCGGAAGCGAAAAGGGGCACCATGCAGTGGTCCTTGAGGGCGCGGCCCAAGCGGTCGGGCTCACGCAACATCAGTTCGATGAATTGGACACCCTGCGCGATTGGAGAAACCGCAAGTACCGCGCCGCTTTCAAGGTGGAGGTCGATGAAGTAGAAGAGGGAATCGCGATTGCGGCACCTTTCCTGGAAAAAGTTGGCGATTGGTTCGCGACTAAGCACGTCATGTTGCTCAAGCGAGCCGCTGGTCAGGCACGCTTGTAGGGCTGCCGACACGCTCCTGACTCCCGAGGCCGCACCCCCTCAAACGCATCCTGTAGCAACTGCCGGATCGCCGCACGTTCCAGCGGCCGCGGGTTCGGATACTGGTTCTGCATGGCAATGTCACAGGCCTTGTCGAGGTCGACTTCCTTCATCCCGATGTCGCGCAGCGCCACCGGCGCGCCGTTGTCCTTCGCCAGGTCGAACACCGCCTGCGCTGCGCTGCTGCCGCCCAGGGCGACGGCAATCGCTTGCATGGCGGCAGGTGCCGCCGCCGCGTTGTAAGCCAGCGCATGCGGCAGCACGATGGTGTGGGTCTCGGCGTGCGGCAAATTAAAACTGCCACCCAGGGTGTGGCACAGCTTGTGGTGCAAGGCCATGCCGACATTGCCGAGCACCGTGCCGCAGAGCCAGGCACCGTAGAGGGCGTCACTTCTTGCCTGCATGTCACCGGCTTCTTTTTTGATAGCTGGTAGCGCCCGCCCCATGGCGGCTATGCCTTCTTTTGCCATCAAGTCCATGACGGGGTTGCTGTCCACCGCATACAAACCTTCGGCGGCATGGGCAATCGCGTTGATGCCGCTGGTGATGCTCATGCCGACCGGCAGGCTCAGCGTCAGCTCGGGGTCGTAAATCACGGTGCGTGGCAACACGCGTGCGTCTTTGCCGGTCTTTTTCATGCCGGCTTCAGTGATGCCGTAGATGGTGGTCATCTCTGAACCTGCATAGGTGGTGGGGATGGCAAGTATCGGCAAACCCGAATCAAGCGCAATCGCTTTGCCCAGCCCGGTGGTGGAGCCGCCGCCTATGGCTACGGCGCAGTCAGCACCGAGCCTGCGTGCGACTTCTCTGGCCTCCCTTGCAGTTTCAATCGGTACATGCATCACAGCGCGGTCAAACACGCCCACAGCACGCGCGCCCAGCAAGTCGGCAATCATTTCTGCCGATGCACGCTGTTCTGGCGTTGACAGCACCAGCGCTTTTTTGGCACCCAATGCTTCTATCTCACGACCCAGATATTGCAGGCTGCCGGCACCAAAAATCACCCGCGCCGGATGACCGTTGTAGACAAAATTTTTCATGCCGTCATTCCATTTCTAGCGCGCGCCGATAATACGACAGGTCAACATACTTCGCGTGCGCTGGTGGCAAGCCAGCCCACATGCCTTCCATTTCAGCGCGAATCGCCAGCACGCATGCAAAGCCTTCGTCGCTGAAACCCGCATCGGGTGCCAGGCCCGAGCCAGGCTTGAGCGCTGCGTCGTAAGTGCCCTGTGCAACAGCTGGTGCCAGCTTGAAGCGGCTGCTCAGCAGCTCAATCATGGCGCTGCGATTGGCTGGGTCCATGACGTGACGCTGACCCTCTATATAGGCCGCAAGGTAGCGCTCAAGTGCATCGCCATGACCTGTAGCCCACTGCCGCATCACAAAGGCACCGGTGGCCTGATAGGCCCCAAGAAAATCGAACTGGGTACCCAGACTTCTCAAGCCTTTCTCGCGCACAGAAAACGAGAATGGCGGGTTAATCATGCCAGCGGCCAGTTCCGGGTCGGCCGCCATGGCGGCCGAGCGCGGCCCGGTGCCACCTGCCAGCTTGACCTTGTAATCACGACCCTCCAGCAGGCCATTGAGTTTGAGAATTTTTTTTGCCACCAGTGCATAGGCCGTGTTCGGCGCATCGACTGCCAGCAGCTTGCCGCGCAGGTCGGCCATGGAGTTGATCTCGGCACGCACCATGAAGTCGTTCATGCCCGCGTCGCCGCCGCAAACAATGACCGCGTTTTGACCGGCTTCGATCATGGCTACGGCGTTATCCACTGCGGCGTGAGCGATCTCGAATTTTCCTTCAGCAAGACCCGCGCGCTGCTCATCCGAGTTGGGCGTGTTCTGCACTTCTATGGTCAGATCGCGCTTTGCAAAATAGCCATTTGCAAGCGCAGCAAAAAGAGGCAGGTTACTGGAAGTATTGAAAATGTTGACGCGTAGCAGCATGAGCAACCAATTCT
>JBCKNC010000092.1:0-9685 GCA_038902915.1 Polaromonas sp. | reverse complement strand
GCTGCTGACGCTGGGCCTTTACCCGCTGACTGACACCACCGAAGCGCGCTACGCCGAAGTGGCACGCAAGATGGCCGAGCTGAACGACTGGATCACGCCCTGGTACGACTACGGCGTGCCTTTCTGGGCCAAGCCGCCGCTGTCAACCTGGCTGACGGCGATGAGCCTCAAGCTCTTTGGCATCAACGAATTTGCAGCGCGCCTGCCGTATTTGTTGCTCGCTGTGTTGATTGCATGGCTGGTGTGGGACTGGGTTGCGCGCAGCGCAGGGCCACGGGCCAAGCGTGAAGCCATGCTGACTGTTGCGCTGATGAGCGGCACCATGCTCTACCTGGTTGCCTCAGCCGCCGTGATGACCGACCTGGCGCTGGTACTGGGCACCACGCTGGCCATGCGCGGCTTTTGGGCTGCGTTTAAAGAGTCCGATAAAGAGTCTGAATCGTCACAGCCAAAAGAAGTCTGGCTGCTGTTTATCGGCCTCGGCATCGGAATGCTTGCCAAAGGGCCGATTGCGCTGGTGCTGAGTGGTCTACCTATCGGCATTTGGGTGCTGGCTAGCGGTAATCTCTTCAGCGTTTGGAAGCGCTTGCCGTGGGTCAAGGGCACGCTACTTACCGTTGCGATTGCACTGCCATGGTACTGGCTGGCCGAGATGCGTACGCCGGGTTTCTGGGAATATTTTTTCATCGGCGAGCACTGGAAGCGCTTTACCGTCACCGGCTGGGCAGGCGACAAATACGGCACTGCCCACGCTACTACACGCGGTGCTATCTGGCTGCTGGCGCTGGCGGCATGTCTGCCGTGGACGGTGTTGCTGCCGTGGTTGGTCATTGGCCGGAAAGGCGCAACGCTAAAAGGCGCAACAGTATTAACAGTATTGCCAGCATCCGCTAATGCGCAGACCACAAAGGCCAAACGCGATTGGCTGATTTACCTGTTGGCATGGGGTGCTGCCCCGTGCCTGTTCTTCACCATGTCCGGCAACATTCTGTGGACTTATGTGCTGCCGGCGTTGCCGGCACTGGCCATACTCGTAGCGGGCTGGCTGGCGCTTGATTCACGTCATCGCAGCGTCGATGCAGTTGTTGCCAGCGGGGTGCTCGTCATGGCGCTGCTGATTACCAGCTTCTTCATCAAAGAGCAGGTGCTTGACTCATGGAAGTCCGCCAAAACCGCAGTCGCCGAGTACCGCGTGCGCGCCACGCAACAGCAGCCGTTGCTCTTCGTCGGCGACCTGCCTTATTCGGCATCGTTCTACAGCCAGGGCAAGGCCAAAGCGGTGCTCACCCATGCCGATCTGTCTGCACGGCTAGCCCAAGCACCGGCATTCGTCGCGCTAACGCCTGCACAGGTGCTGGCGCTAACGCCAGAGCTGAAGGCCGGGCTGCGACTGGAAGCCAAATCGGGTGCCTATGATTTGTATTTTTCAGTTTTGAAGTGATTTTTGGCTTCAAAATGCTAAACAGGCGGCTAACCTGGTTTGAATAAGGTGACGAGCCTCTACCCCGGCACTGGCTCCACAGTTAGGGCTGCTTGGTTCCCCATCTGACCCGGTTGGCCGCTTTACCATGCGGGAAGGCCCGTCGCTTTCTATTGTAAGGGCAGGGGGGCGGACTTAAAGGTCTGCAGGCGAGAAAAACCCTCGGGGCTGCGCTTTAGAATCCAGACATGTCCTACCTCGTGCTTGCCCGCAAATACCGCCCCAAAAATTTCTCTGAAATGGTCGGGCAGTCGCACGTGGTGCGTGCCCTGAGCAATGCTCTGGGCACGCAGCGGCTGCACCATGCCTACCTGTTTACCGGCACGCGGGGCGTCGGCAAGACAACCATCTCGCGCATTCTGGCCAAGTCGCTGAACTGCGTGGGTGCGGACGGGCAAGGTGGCATCACCGCCACGCCGTGTGGCGTGTGCCAGGCCTGCACCGACATCGACAGCGGACGTTTTGTCGATTACACCGAGCTCGACGCGGCATCGAACCGTGGCGTAGATGACATGCAGTCGCTACTAGAGCAGGCTGTCTACAAGCCGGTGCAGGGCCGCTTCAAAGTATTCATGATTGACGAAGTTCACATGCTCTCGGGGCACGCCTTCAACACCATGCTCAAGACGCTGGAAGAGCCGCCCGAATACCTCAAATTTGTACTGGCCACGACCGACCCGCAAAAAGTGCCGGCTACCGTGTTGTCGCGCTGCCTGCAGTTCAACCTGCGGCCCATGGCACCTGCTTCGATTCTGGAGCATCTGGGCCATGTCTTGAGCATTGAAAACGTGCCGTCAGAGGTGCAGGCGCTGCGCCTGCTGGCGCGTGCGGCGCGCGGCTCGATGCGCGATGCGCTGTCGCTGACCGATCAGGCGATTGCCTTTGGCGCGGGCGAACTGCTGGAGGCCAGCGTGCGCCTGATGCTGGGCAGCGTTGACCGCAGCTACGTCTTTCGCCTGCTCGATGCGCTGGCGCGGGGCGATGGCAAAACAGTGGTTGAAACGTCCGAAGCCTTGCGCCTGCATGGCCTGAGTGCTGCGTCAACACTTGAAGAAATGACCACCGTGCTGCAACGCATGGCGGTGTTGCAAGCCGTGCCAGAGATGATGGCTAAAGCGGCTAAAGCGGAGAATGCGACGAATGCTGCTGCTGAGCGTGTTACTGACGGTAGCGCCAGCGATGACGATGCAGACCCGGAAGCCACTGAAACCGCGCGCCTGGCGCAAACCATGCCTGCTGATGAGACTCAATTGCTCTACAGCCTGTGCCTGCACGGCCGCGCTGAGCTGGGCCTAGCCCCCGATGAATACGCGGCGCTGACGATGGTGCTTCTGCGTTTGCTGGCCTTCAAGCCCGCTGGTGCGCCAGTGGTCGCGGCGGCTACGCCCACCTTGTCTGTGCCAGCCGTCTCTATGCCAGCGTCCAGGCCGGGGAGCGCCGCCGAGCCTGCAAAAAAGCCGCAGCCTGAGCCACAGCCGCAGCAATCCCAACCGCATTTAATAGCACCTGAAAATGCCGCGCCGCAAGATTCACCAATTTTCCTAGCATCAATATCACCAATATCGCCAACTACGCTCGGCAACACCTGGAGCGATCTGGTCGGCAAGCTGGTGGCGGCAGAGGCCATTGGCGCGATGGTGCGCGAGCTGGCCTTGCAGTCAGAGCTGGTTTCGCAAGATGGCAGCAGCTGGACCTTGCGGGTTGAGCGCCAGTCACTCAAGCAGAGCGCAGCCTGCGAGAAGTTGCAGCTGGCACTGCAAACGCTAACCAATGCTGACCCTGCGGTTAAGCTCATGGTTGAGGTCGGCCCGATTAGCGATTCACCCGCCCGCCGCAACTTGGAGGCCCAGCAGCAGCGCCAGCGTCAGGCTGAAGACATTATTCACAACGATCCGTTTGTACAAAGCATGATGCGCGACTGGGGGGCAAAAATTGGCCCCATCAGTGTGACGCTACCTCCTCGTGAAAAAGCGCTTCAAGCACAATCAATACATTCCGGGCCGATATGATCGACAGCAGGGTTATTGGGGTCAGACACCAATTTCGCTGCGGTGCATCGCACCGCGCCCTCCGGGCGAGCCATAGGCTAGTCGCATTTGGGCTCTGACCCCAAAAGCCTATTTGTAAAGGAAAACCATGTTCAACAAAGGACAACTCGCCGGCCTGATGAAGCAGGCGCAAGCCATGCAGGACAACCTGAAAAAAGCCCAGGATGAGCTTGCATTCATTGAAGTGACCGCAGAATCAGGCAACGGACTGGTCAAGGTCACCATGACCTGCAAGCACGATGTCAAGCGGGTGGAAATCGACCCCAGCCTGCTGGCTGACGACAAAGACATGCTCGAAGACCTGGTGGCCGCAGCGTTTAACGCCGCCGTGCGCAAGGCCGAAGACGTGAGCCAGGAAAAGATGGGCAAATTGACGGCGGGTATGCCTGCCGGAATGAAGCTCCCGTTTTAGTCCCCGCTCCCTTTAGCTACTTCACAAAATTCTCAAGTGCCCACCTCCAACGCCCTCGAAGGCCTGACCCAGGCCCTGCGCAAGCTGCCTGGCGTGGGTGCCAAGTCGGCTGCCCGTATGGCCTTTCATTTGCTGCAACACGACAAGCCTGCCGCGCTGCAAATCGCGCGGGCGCTGGAGCATGCGGTCAGCAGCATCAAACACTGCACCCTTTGCAACACATTGACCGAGCTGGACATGTGCCGCACCTGCGCCAGTAGCCAGCGTGACCGCAGCAAGCTGTGTGTGGTCGAAACCCCGGCCGATCAGGCGGCGCTGGAGCGCACGCTGGTTTACAAAGGTCTGTACTTTGTGCTGATGGGCAAGTTAAGCCCGCTGGACGGTATAGGCCCCAACGACATAGGGCTACAAAAACTGTTTAACCGCGTGGTGCCCAAAGATGAGCGCGGCCAGCCCTTGGCGGCTGAGGCGCGCGAGGTGCAGGAGGTTATTCTGGCCACCAACTTCACGGCTGAAGGCGAAGCGACGGCGCATGTGATTGCCCAGGCTCTGAAAAGTCGTGGCGTGCAGGTCACACGGCTGGCGCGCGGCGTGCCTGTGGGCAGTGAGCTTGAGTACGTAGACCTGGCAACGATTGCCCATGCGCTGGTGGACCGGCGTTGATGCTCGATAGGGAGGGTTTTTGGGGTCAGAGTCCAAATTCATCGTCCCCTTGGCACGCCCTTCGGGTACGATGCTTTGCATCGTAATGAAATTGGCGTCTGACCCCAATAACCCCTTCTAAAAATGACCTTTGCACGCTTCACCATCGCCTATTGGTGTGTTTTGTTTGCCGCCATATTGCCCATTATTTGCGCAGGCATCGCAAAGTACGGCATGTTCAACATTCACCCCAAGCAGGGTGGCTACGACAACCGCAACCCGCGCACCTGGCTGGCCCGCCAGACCGACTGGCGTGCCAGAGCCAATGCGGCGCAGGCCAATACCTTTGAGGCACTGCCGTTTTTTTTTGCGGCGGTCATCATTGCGCACCAGTTGCAGGCGCGGCAGACGGTACTTGACCTGCTCGCTTTCGTGTTCGTAGTGCTGCGAATGGCCTACGTATGGATGTACGTTGCCGACATGGCCAAAACACGTTCGAGCATCTGGGCCACAGCCCTGGGCATCAATATCGCGATTCTCTTTCTGGGCTATCGTTGATGTAGGGAGTTATTGGGGTCAGACACCAATTTCGCTGCGGTGCGAAGCACCGCCCCCGGAGGGCGAGCCGTAGGCTCAGCGAATTTGGGCTCTGACCCCAAAAACCCAGCCGAAGGCTAGTCGCATTTGGGCTCTGACCCCAAAAACTCTTCGGTACAAACCCGCAAGGGATGATACCGATGCGGGGTTTTTGATGGATTGATAAGCTGGTGTGGAATCAAAAAAAAGATATCCACCCATGCCTGCTCCATACAATCCGCCCCGTCCGCACCAAATGACCCGCCGAAGCTTCGCAGCTGGCACGGCGCTGACAGTAGCAGCGCTTGCTCTGCCCGCATTACGCGCCCAGGGCAAGCTTGAAAAAACCAAAATCGCCCTGTCAGTCGGTGGCAAAGCCACGTTTTACTATTTGCCGCTCACCATTTCCGAGCAGCTTGGCTATTTCAAGGCCGAAGGCCTGGATGTCGACATCAGCGACTTTGCCGATGGCGCGCGCGCCTTGCAGGCGGTCGTTGGAGGCTCTGCTGATGTGTGTTCTGGCGCGTTTGAGAACACCATCAGCCTGCAGGCCAAAAACCAGATGTTTCGCGCCTTTGTGCTGCAGGGCAGGGCACCGCAAATCGCCTTCGGCATCTCGACCAAAACGCTGCCTAACTACAAAACAATTGCTGATTTGAAGGGCAAAAAAATCGGCGTATCGGCAGTTGGCTCATCTACCAACATGGTGGCTAATCTGGTGTTGTCACGCGGCGGCCTGCAGGCCAGTGATGTGAGCTTTATTGGCGTGGGCACAGCCGCCGGCGCACTCACCGCGCTGCGTTCTGGTCAGATTGATGCGATCAGCAACACCGACCCGGTGATGACCATGCTGGAGCAAAAAGGCGATGTCAAAATCATCAGCGACAGCCGCACCCTCAAAGGCACAGTCGAGGTGTTTGGCGGTGCCATGCCGGCGGCTTGTTTGTATGCGCCGCAAGATTTCATCCAGAAAAACCCCAACACCTGCCAGTCTCTGGCCAATGCCATCGTGCATGGTCTGAAATGGCTGCAAACTGCCGGGCCGGGCGACATCATCAAGACGCTGCCAGAAAGCTATTTGTTGGGTGACAGGGCGCTGTACCTTGCAGCGTTCAACAAGGTGCGCGAAGCCATTTCGCTTGACGGGATGATTCCCGAAGATGGCGTGCGGACCGCGCTCAAGGCGCTGGCCAGTTTCGATGCCAGCATCAAGGCCGACAAGATTGATTTGAGCAAGACTTATACGAATGAGTTTGCACGTCGTGCCAAGGAACGCTTTAAAGCATAAGGGTTATTGGGGTCAGACACCAATTTCGCTGCGGTGCATCGCACCGCGCCCTCCGGGCGAGCCGTAGGCTCAGCGAATTTGGGCTCTGACCCCAAAAACCCCGGTTTTGCTGCTGCGCTTGACCCCTTTGCCAGCACTGTGTCTACTCGACTGCGCCTTGACGGGCAGAAACACCACCACCTGATGCCCGAGCTCGAAGGCGCTTGAGGCGCTGACGCTGTTCCACTCCGCCACGTTGGCGGCGCTCAAGCCATAGCGTTTTGCGACTGTCGCTACGGTTTCATCCTGGCGCGCCTTGATGGTGGTGCGGCGGGCCACGATCTCGGGTGTCAGCGACACCTGTGCGTTGTCTGCCACATGGTTGGTGACATCGTTCTCGACCTTCGATGACCGAGATACCAGCAACGTAGAACCCGCCCTTATCAACATGCGAGGCGGAATATTGTTCACAGCGCGCAAGTCGGCCTCGGTCATGCCGACGCGCTTGGCGGCATCGCCGGGGCTCAGTGTGGCGGGGGCTGTCCAGGCGGTCCAGCTCGCATACTGGCCCTGGGTGTAGGCCTCGAAATTGCGCTGAAAAATCGTCGCGTTATGCCAGGGCAACAGGATTTGCGGTGTACCTGACGCGATGATGACGGGCCGGTGGACCGACGGGTTGAGTGCCTTGAAGTTGGCAAGCTCGACATCGGCCAGCCTGGCGGCCAGCGCGACGTCGATGTCTCGGGTGATCAGTACCTCCTGGAAGTAGGGGTGGTTTTCAATCAGCGGCAGCTCTGTGCGAAAAGCCTGCGGGTTGGCCACGATGTTCTTGACCGCCTGCAGCTTTGGCACGTAGAGGCGGGTTTCGTCGGGCATGCGCAGGTCCTGGTAGCCGGTGCCCAGGCCAGCCTTCTTGTTTCTGGCGATGGCGCGGCCCACGTTGCCTTGGCCCCAGTTGTAGGCCGCCAGCGCCAGGTGCCAGTCGCCAAACATGCCATGAAGTTTTTGTAGGTAGTCGAGCGCGGCGCGGGTGGATGCCAGCACATCGCGGCGGTCGTCGCGGAAAGCGTTTTGTTTCAGGTCGAAGGATTTGCCGGTGGCGGGCATGAATTGCCACATGCCGGCGGCCTTGGCGCTGGAGACGGCCTGTGGGTTAAAGGCGCTTTCAATATAGGGCAGGAGGGCCAGCTCGGTCGGCATCTGGCGGCGCTCCAGTTCTTCAACTATGTGGAACAGGTATTTGCTGGAGCGCTCGGTCATGCGCTGGATGTAGTCGGGCCGGGTGGAATACCACTGTTCGCGGTTAGTGACCAGATCGCTCTGCAAATCGGGCATGGCAAAGCCGCGGCGTATGCGGTCCCACAACTCCTTGGGCGGCTCGGCATGGGCGATTTTCAGGCCACCGACTTGCCCTGGCGTGATGTCCTTAAGCGGATCGCCGGGAATCAGTGAAGGGATGGGTTTGTTGTCAGCAGTCGAGGTGGAATCCAGCCCTGGCGTGATGCCCTTGAGCGGATCGCCGGGAATTAGTACAGGGATGGGTTTGTTGTCAGCAGTCGAGGTGGAATCCAGCACCGGCTCACCCGGCATACCCGGTTTGCTGGCACAACCTGCCAGCAAGGCCACGCATAAAAATAAAGTCAAAAAAACAGAAACTGAAATACCGGGGCTTTGAATACGGGGGGAGTTAGGCATCAGGGTACCCATCATTTGAATTGGTTTTTCCACTGTCTGATTGCGGCAAATACGGAGGTGTCGTCATGTGCCGCTGCATCAAAATGCAGGGCGGCAGTTTTTACAGCAGCTTGCCGTGTGCGCAGGAAGGGGTTGATGAGCAGCTCCTGTGTGATGGACGTGGGCAGTGTGGGCTGGTCGTGTTCGCGCAGTTGGATGCATTGCGCATAGTACTCCGCCAGTGCCGCATTGCCTGGTTCGACCGCCAGCGCAAAGCGCAAATTGCTCAGGGTGTACTCATGGGTGCAGCAGACGCAGGTGTTGCCGGGCAGGGCAACCAGTTTGTCGAGTGAGGCCAGCATTTGTGCGGGCGTGCCTTCAAAAAGGCGGCCACAGCCACCTGAGAAAAGCGTGTCGCCGCAAAATAGCAGTGGGCGATTGTTCATGTCTGGTGTGTAAAAAGCAATGTGACCCGAGGTGTGGCCGGGCACTTCAATCACCTGAAAATCAAGGCCCATGGCCGTGACGCTATCGCCCTCGATCAAAGGTGTATACGGTGCTGGAATACGCTCCGCAGCCGGGCCGTAGACCTTCGCGCCAGTAGCCTCCCGCAATTCATCAACACCGCCTGTGTGGTCAGCATGATGATGAGTGACTAAAATCGATTCGAGCTGCAACGCATGCTCTTTAAGATATCGCGACACAGGCGCTGCATCGCCAGGGTCCACCACGAGGGCGCGCTTGCCGTCATGCAACATCCAGAGGTAGTTGTCGGCAAAGGCGGGGATGGGTATCAATGTCAACATGAAATGGTCCTGATGAACTCCGAAATTATAGGTTTGACTGACTGGCTCAAAACCCCGCCCGGCGAGTACCTGCTGGCCTGGGAGCGTGCGCAGTTTGACGAGGCCGTCAGCGACATCTTTGGCTACCACGCACTTCAGCTGGGTTTGCCAGAACTTTACACCCTCAATAGCAACCGAATGCCGCACAGATGGCTTGCTGTTCCGAATGTGACCTCTGTGCCCTTGGCGAGTTCCCCCCTGCGCGCTGCGCTGGTGCTAGATACCGAAGCCCTGCCTTTTGCCGAGAGCAGCCTTGACTTGGTGGTGTTGCCACACACGCTGGAGTTAAGCCGTGATCCGCACGCCACACTGCGTGAAGTGGAGCGCGTGCTGGTGCCGGAAGGTCGCGTGGTCATCAGCGGCTTTAACCCCACCAGCTTGTGGAGTCTGCGCCAAAGGCGGACGCATTTTTTTCAGCGCCTAGGTTACGGGGATTTGTTTTTACCTGAAGCGGGCGAGTTTATTGGCCACTGGCGGCTGCGCGACTGGCTGCAGCTACTCAGCTTTGAGGTAGAGTCGGCTCGCTTTGGCTGTTACAGGCCAGCCCTGACAGGCCAGAAGTGGCTATCCCGGTTTGAGTGGATGGACAAGGCTGGCGCACGCTGGTGGCCTATTTTTGGTGCCGTGTATTTTTTGGTCGCCGTCAAACGCGTGCGCGGCATGCGCTTGCTGGAGCCAGCCTGGAAATCGCGTCAGGCGGTTGCCGCTGCACCTGCGGCTGTAGCCAACAAAGAACCCGTC
>JBCKNC010000091.1:0-10141 GCA_038902915.1 Polaromonas sp. | reverse complement strand
CCTGGTCTGCCGGGCTGGTTCTGCCGTTGGCCACAGGGATTGTTCTGACGATTTTTCTGTACGTCTTCAACATGGCGTGGGGTTTCTTCTTCGAGGCACGTGGCAAGCGCCAGATTGCTGGCCGATTTGGGCAGTATGTCCCGCCAGAGCTGGTAGATGAGATGGCACAGAACCCTGAGAACTTCTCGATGGAAGGCGAGAGCCGCGAGTTGACTATTCTGTTTTCTGACGTTCGCGACTTCACCACCATTTCCGAAAGTCTCGATCCACGCCAGCTAACCCAGTTCATGAACGCCTTCCTGACGGCGTTCTCCGTGATCATCTACAAGAATCGCGGCACCATCGACAAATACATGGGCGACTGCATCATGGCGTTCTGGGGGGCACCCGTGCCTGACCATGAACATGCCCGTCACGCGGTGCGCGCAGCGCTCCAGATGGTTGAAGTTCTGGCGCAGCTCAGAGAAGAATTCCGTGTCAAGAACTGGCCTGAGATCAAGATCGGCATCGGTCTGAATACTGGACGCGTGAGCGTGGGCAACATGGGTTCGTCAGTGCGCGTGGCCTACACCGTCATGGGCGACGCGGTCAACCTGGCCGCGCGACTCGAGGGTATTACCAAGGAATATGGCGTGCAAGTCATTGTGGGTGATCAGACCCGGACCACAGTCCCCGACCTGATCTGCCGCGAAATTGACAAGGTGCGCGTCAAGGGCAAGGACATTGCAGTGTCCATTCATGAACCCCTGGGCTTTGCCGGCGATGTTGATGAGGCCACGCTGTTGGCGGCCCAGCGTTTTGACTCGGCAGTGGTACATTACCGGGCCCAACGTTGGGACGAAGCCGAGGCGGTACTGCACGATTTATTGGCCACGGTGCCCGAGAAAGGCGAAAAACTCTACCCCCTGTACCTTGAGCGTATTGCTGTTTTGCGAGGCAACCCACCGGCTCCGGATTGGGATGGCGCTTTTACCTTCACGACAAAATGATGCACAAACACAAATTTTCAGCCGTAAAAAGCAAGTTCTGTCTGTGGAGCGCTTACACAATAGCTGCTGCCTGAAAACCGAAAGGGTTTAAGCACTCCATTGGTAGACTTCAAGTCCGTCCACTGTTTCGTTCGCCGGCCTGAAGCCCTCCCTAGGAAGCGGCGCCAGCATTTTGACGATCGCTGGAGACGCGAACACACTATCGGGTGCGGCGTATTTTTGCATGTGTCCCGCGATATCGATCACACGGTCGCTCATTTCCTCCATCGGAATCAATGGATCGTAATAGACCCGCCCTGCATTGACGCCGCAGCGCACACGGAATTCGGCACGGACGGTTTTTACTTGCTGGTTGAAGCGCCGCAGTCCGGATATCACTGACTTTGCGGACCCGATGGCATCATTGGCAGTCGGATAGCAGACCATAACGCCATCTGGCGTCCAGGCTGTGGTCAGAGCGCCAAACTTGGCAATTTCCTTGTTGATAAATTCCTTGTAATGGCGGAAATCCATCTCGATTTTCAGCCTGTCTTCGCCGACTTTCATTTGGGTCGAGCCGACCACGTCTATCGACAGGAACGCCAGATCGCGCTGTAGTTTCTCATGCCTGCTTTTTGCCTCGGCTATCACGCTGAGCAAGCGGTTGCGGTATTCGTTGTCACTCGCGCTGCCGGGTTTCTTGTCGATTGCGTTGATTCTGCTTTGGGCTTCGCTAATAACTTCGAGCAACTCGGTCCGGCTCTTGACGTTGCTAATGGCGGAGTACGAGCCTGACGACACAGCGTGCGTAATCGCTATAGGAGTGAAATAGGACCGCAGCTTGCTGAACACTTTGAAGAGAATCATTGCCAGCAACACGCAAATGCCGCGTGCGCTGTCGTAATCACCTAGCTTGAATGGCGCCAGGGTTCGCACAAAATCGATGCTTTGGCTGTCGAACTTCAGCAGGTAGACGACAAACGGGTTGTCCTTGTAATCTGCCAGATTGGCACCCAGCGGCAACAGAAAGGAAATGACGATCAGCAGCGCAGCAATTTCGGGCAACCGCAGCAGTCCGGCCAGCAGGGGGGAAGCGTAATTTGAAGGCATGCCGAATCAGCTGTTGTCCCGAGGAAATGCGTCTTAACGCCCGGGGTGCATGGTGGCCTGGCCCAGACCCCATAAGGGCATGAAGATGCCAAGCAGAAGAATCCCCACCAGCACGCCCATGACGGCCAGCAGGATGGGCTCGATGGCCTGCTGCAGCTTGCCGACTTCGTATTCGACATCTTCCTGGTAGATCAGGGCAATCTGTTCCACCATGGAATCGACCTCCCCGGTTTCTTCGCCGACCGCAATCATCTGCAGTTCGAGCGGAGAAAAAATGCCCGATATGTGCATCACCCGGCTCAGGCTTTCGCCGCGCTCCACGCCCTGGCGCATTTGCAGGATGCGCTCCTCGTAAAAAACGTTTTCCACCACCCGCGAGACCAATTGGAACGCCTGCACGATAGGCACGCCGCTCTTGCAGGCGGTGGCAAAGCTGCGGCAGAAGCGCGCAATCGTGCTCTTGACGATGATCTTGCCAAAAATCGGCAGCCTGAGCTTGGCTTTATCCCAACGATAGCGTCCCTGGGGCGATTTCAAAAACATATTGACCAGCACATAGAGCAGGCCCATCATCAGCAGGATTAACCACCAAAAATGCACGGCAAAATTCGAGACTGCTATCAAAACTCGCGTCAGCAGGGGAAGCTCGGCGCCCAGCGATTTGAAGGTTTGGGCGAACACCGGGATCACAAAAAGGGTCAGGATGGCGAGCGCAATCCCGATCGCGATCAGCACAAAAGTCGGGTAGCGCAATGCGCCCTGGACCTTCTGCTGCATCTGCCGGTCGAAGTCGATCTGCTGGTGCAGATTCCGGAACGCTTCCTCCAGGCGCCCCGATTCTTCGCCCACCCGGACCATGTTGACGTAGTACTCGTCGAACACTTTGGGATGGTGCGAGAACGTAGTGCTCAGTTCCATCCCCTTGTCCAGATCGTTGCGCACGGCTTGCAGCACCTTGGCCAGGCCCTTGCAGGCGGTCGATTTCTGGATGCCCTCGATGGCCTGCATCATCGGCAGGCCGGCGCGCACCATGGTGCTCATCTGGCGGGTGAACAGCAGCAGATCGACCAGCGACACCGCGTTTTCGCCCAGCAGGTTGGTGAACCACAGCGGCTGCGTCGAAGGCGGGGTCTTAACGCTGATCGAGACCGGGAATATCTCGGTGTCCCGCAGCCACTGGGCCACCGCTTGCGGGCTGGGGGATTCGATCGTTCCCTGCAGCAACTCACCGCGCTTGTTGCGACCTTGGTACTGGTAGACGTCCATGGGTTTTTCTTTCAGCTCACTTGAGCTCGCCCTGCGTGACGACCGACATCGCCACCTCGATGGTGGTGTCGCCCGCCAGCACCAGGTCGACGACGTTGCGCTCCAGCGTGTGGCCATCCAACTGCAGGCGCGCCAGGCGCTCAAACTCGAGCGGGCTCCCATGCTGTAGCGCTTCACCCAGCGCGGCCGTCATCTCGATCACCTCGAACACCCCGCGGCGGCCGGAATAACCGACGCCGTTGCAGCGCCCGCAGCCCTTGCCGTGGCGGAAATTGGCCAGCGAGAGTTCCTGCTCGCTCGCGTGGTGCCTGAACCAGACGAGTTCTGCCACCGCCGGGGTCGCCGGTTCTGAACAATGCGAGCAAATCACGCGAACCAGACGTTGCGACAGCACCGCCAGCAGGGTGGAAGCGATCATGTAGCCCGGCACGCCCATATCAAGCAGGCGCAGCGGGGTGGCCGCCGCGTCGTTGGTGTGCAGGGTGGACAGCACCAGGTGGCCCGTCATGGCAGCGCGTACCGCCATCTCGGCGGTCTCGTCGTCACGGATTTCGCCCACCAGCAGGATGTCCGGGTCCTGACGCAGGAAAGAGCGCAGTATGCGGGCGAAGGTGAGCTCTATTTTTTCGTTGACCTGAACCTGGTTGATGCCGGGAATGCGGTATTCCACCGGGTCTTCGCAGGTCAGAATCTTGACGCTGGGCTTGTTCAATTGCTCCAAGGCGGCATACAGTGTGGTGGTCTTGCCGCTGCCGGTCGGGCCGGTGACCAGCACCATGCCGTGCGGGGCCTGGATCGCACGCTCGAACACCTTGCAGGCGTGCGCCGGCATGATTTTGTCCAGGCTCTGGCGCACCGCTTCTTGCCGCAGCAAGCGCAGCACCACCGATTCGCCGAACTGGGTTGGCATGGTGGACATGCGGATGTCAAAGCGCGAATTGCCCGACTTGATGGTGATGCGCCCATCCTGCGGCAAGCGTCGCTCGGCGATATCCAGCCCGGCCATCAACTTCAGGCGCACGATCAGGGTAGCGGCAATGCGCGGGTCGGCTTCCACCTGGATGTGCAGCACACCATCGATGCGAAAGCGCACCACCAGGGTTTGTTCTTGCGGCTCGAAGTGGATGTCCGATGCATTGACGCGCGCCGCGTCGTCAAAAATGGTTTGCAGCAGCTTGACCACCGGTGCATCGGCATCGTCGATGGTGCGGCCCATAGACACCAAATCGATCACACCGTCCTGCTCGCCGATCTCGCGCTCCACTTCGCGGGCAAATTCGCCGATCTGCTCGGTCTTGCGGTAGATGCGGTCGATAGTCTGCAAAAGCTGGCTGCTGGTGATGACGGCCAGATCGATCGGGCGCTTGAGCAGGATGGCCAACTCGTCCTGTGAGCGCAGGTCCGACGGATTCACCACGCCGAGCAGGTAAGTGTCGGCCCGGTCCTCCAGCACCAGTGCGTGGAAGCGGCGCGACTGCATCTCGCTCAGGGTCTGCACCGTTTTGGGCTGGACCTCGTAGCGTTTGAGATCGATGTAGGCAATGTCAAGCTGGCTGGCGACGGTCCTGGCAATCTGCTCTTCGGTCACATAATTGTTGTCGATCAGCACCCGCCCTAGAAGCTTGCCGGTGCGCCTTTGCTCGACCAAAGCTTCGTTCAGTGCCTCCTGCCGCAGAAAACCCTGATCCACCAAGGCGGAGCCCAGCATCATTTTCTTTTTGTCTGACATTCGGCTGCTTCCTAACTTTTCAAGTTGGTTTGTTTGCTGCGAACCAATCTACCATAAATTACCCGTGCCGGTCCGGGCAATATCTTAGGGAGTCGGAATTTTTAAATGTGCCTTTTCCGTCATTGCGAGCGCAGCGCGGCAATCCATGAACCCGGAAGTCATGGATTGCCGCGTCCCTGTGCTCCTCGCAATGACGGGAAATAAAGGGCAGCGTCCCCTTTGTATTATGGGTACTCACGGCGCGCATGTACCACGTTCACAACTTCGATGCGCGTGGCCGCGACGCGATAGAAAACGACGTAATTGGGGTGTGCAACGATCTCGCGCAGGCCGGAAATGCGCTCACTCTGGCGATATAGGTAGGGGTGTTCGGCTGCGGGCAAGATTGCCTCTTCCAACAGGCGTTTTAGTCGGCGTGCGGCCGGAGGGTTTTCCGATGCAACGTAGCGCACGATCTGCGCAAGATCATCGCGGGCAGTTGCTCGCCAGATGACGGGCAGCATCTATGCTTTCCCACTGGCCTTAGCCTCAGCCTCAGCAATAATTGCATCCATCTCGGCCATGGCTTCATCGTGAGGAATATTCGGACGAGGATCGCTAAGGCTGGCCTGTATCTTGGCCTTGAGCCATGTTGTATAGCTGGTTTCCTGTTCTTCGGTCTCGAACTCTGAAACGAGGGGTGATAAGACTGTGCTCATGATGGAGCCTCCTTTCATCAATCATACAAAATTTTGATGTGACATTCCCTGAAACCACCCCACTCTCCTGATAACGCATGGTCGAGATACTCCGGGAAATAAAGGGTAGCGTCCCCTTTGTTCCCCGGCCTTACTTCCGCCCATAGGTACTTTCGTGATCTTGAGGAATTGTCAAAAAGCGGATGAAGTCTGCGTCTCTGTAAGCTGTGCATCTTCGGGACTGGGTAATACGCAAGGAGTAGATCGCATCGACACCGGGAGGTGGGGTAACGCTGTTGATTTTTTCCCACTTCATGCCGTTGTCACGGTAAAGCTGACTCCAGGTCAATTGGCGAATCTTCTTTAGCGTGTCGAGCGCAGCATGTCTCTCTGATTTCTGCAGTCCCAGCAAGTTTTCCTGAAAAACCGGATTGTTCAGGTCGAGTCGGACTAAGGCGTTCTGAGTGCTACTTGCCATTAAACAGGCTGGTCAAAGCATTATCGAGTTGTGCATCCGTTGGTGGATTTTGAGTGGCCCAAGCCATCGCCCTACTCAAGTCAGATGCACCATCAGCGGTGTGCAGCCAACGCTCGTTGTCCGGCACAACCGTCGCCGTGCGTATCAGCCACACGCCCGACTCTTGCTCCTCAACCAGGACCTGCCGCCCAGCGAACTGCTTGCCAAGGGATATTTGACCGTTTGCGCCAACCACCTTGACGCTGCTTGAGCCTGATGTTGAAGTCTGCATAATGTTTTCCTAAAATACTACTGCACCAATTCAGTAGGGCACCAACGATTATCCTCGTTCGTACTGTTAAGTCAAGGTGTGTGAGTCGGAGGATAAAGGGGAGGATAAAGGGGATAAAGGGGACCTACCCTTTAAATATTTGGCAAGGACGCTTTTTCTAGATGACCTTTTCACGCTAGATCGATATACTTTGATGACCAACAACAAGGAGCGCATTATGCATACCGTTTCTGTGGCTGAGGCCAAGGCACATTTATCCGAAATTCTTTCCAAGGTTGAAGCGGGGGAAGAATTGCAGATTACCCGCAGGGGGCGCGCGGTTGCGCGTTTGATTCCCGAGCCGAAAGACTCCCCCTGCAAGCCTTTTGATTTCGCTGCGCTCACGGCTTTTGTGGATGGCCAGCGTATGGCCGCTGGCAATAGCCTGGTGGATATGCGCGACCAGGACCCATACTGATGGCGGCTTACTTCGACACCTCGGTGTTGATTCCCCTGTTTTTTAACGAAGCTGGGACTGCGGCGGCACGCTTGGCAATCGCGCGTGAGCCATCAGTGTGGATAAGCCACTGGACACTTGCCGAATTTTCCAGTGCTACCGCATTCAAGTTGCGCACTGGCCAGGTTGAGGAAAAAACTGCGGCAACTGCGCTGGGCCTGTTTGGCGAACTTGTGGCTTCACGCCTTACGGTGGTGGACGTTCTGCGTGAAGATTTCGGTGCGGCTGGACACCTCTGCCAAGCAACGCCTGCTCCTGGACTGCGCACGCCTGACGCGCTACATCTCGCTATTGCGCTTCGCCTGGGTTTATCTCTGGTTACTTTTGATAATGCGCTAACCAGCGCTTGTCGGCTGCATGGTGTGGCGCATCGGGCGCCAGACTTTCAACCCAGATAGTCCGTCTTGGATTAGCCTTGCGAAAACTGTTTCGTCGAAAAATCCATGCCCCCGCTGGCCCGCCGCCATGGATCGCCACGGCCTGCGGCCTCGCGATGACGAAGGGAATAAAGGCTAGCGTCCCCTTTGTGCTGCCGTTCTCTTCCAGCCATTTGCGAATTGCCGCGACCGCGCCCCTGTCTGTATCCGGCGATGGATGGGGGCGATGAAACACCCGCACCAGTCCGAATAGAAACACTTCCACGCGGGACCCTTCGCGTTCATCGCGGCTTCATGTGACTGCTTGCGGCGTGGTTCGGAAAAATAAAGGGTAGAGTCCCCTTTGTTTGTTGTTTTTTGCCCAAAGTTTAGTGAACCACCAAATCAACGCTCTTGCCAGTACGAAACAGCATCGCCACCAGCGTGTCCAGAGAAAACCTGTTGAGTTTGAAGTTGACCAGGTCAGATACGCGCGGGCGCGATACGTTAAGGATTTCGGACGCAGCAACCTGAGTGAGTTGCTCGGACTTCATCCATTGCGTGATCGCGCTGGCCGCCTCTTCCTTGAGTTGCTGGGTTTTGGCAATGCGCGTATCCGCGTCTTCAAGCAGCGCCTTTGCCTGCTTTGGCGAGAATCCCAAATCGGCGAACACGTTGCCGTCCGTTCTGGTGACGTGGCGGCTCTTCAAATCGTCGTCTGTTTGATCAATTTTCATTTGGCTATCCGTTCTTTCAAAACTGCGCTGTACCTGCGCTTGGCCACATCCTTATCGCCTTGCGTGGTCTTGTTGGACTTCTTCTGGAAGGCGTGCAACACATAGACCGCTTCCTCGAACTTGGCAACATACATCACCCGGAACCATCCGTCTGACATATCCACTATGACCTCCGTCACACCCGAGCCAATCTCAGGCATGGGCTTGTATTCATCCGGTTGCTCACCCTTTTGAACCTTGCGAAGTTGGTAGCCTGTTGCCTCTCGGACAAGGTCCCCTTTGTCTCATTTTTGCGTCATTGCCCTATTTTTTTTGGGCCGTGTGCTTCACTCTCATAATTTCGACGATGCGCGCTTCGTCTAGCACGCGGTAAAAAACGATGTAGTTTCGATGTGCGACGAGCTCGCGCAGAAAGGCCGGCAGGCCGGGCCGGCCAGTGCGACCGAGCCGGGGATGCTGCGCAAGCGGCAAGGTCTTGTCACGCAGCTCCTGGCCGAACTCCTCCGCCCTGATCGGGTTGTCCTGGGCGATGTAATCAATGATGTTGTCTAAGTCGGCCTCGGCTATCGGTCGCCAGACGATGCGATAAGGGGTTTTTGCCTTCGCCATAGGTCAGTCAGTCAGCCAGCTCGCGCTGCTGCGGCTGCTGGTTCATGCGCGCTTCCCTGCCGCCTTATGGCGAGCAATCCGGGCATCCATCCGCGCCATGACTTCATCGTGCGGAACACTCGGCCGGGGGTCATCGATGGCATCCTGAATCTCGGCGGCCAGCAACTGGTTATAGGCAGCGGCTTCGTGCGCTGCGCGCATGGCCTCGGCTCGGCCGCGATTGCCTGCGGTTTCTTCCTTCTCAGCCGGGCTCCACTCGCTGGAGTCGAACTGGCCAATGGTGATGCCAACATCACGCAGCACGTTCAAGGCTGCGACTGGGTTGCCAAAGCGGCGCGGTTCGCTGCTGCGCGCCTTTGACAGCACCGCACCAGAACCGCTGCGGGTGGCGATCTGAACCAGAAACGCCCCGCCCTGCCCCTTCAAGGTCACGCCTGACACACCGCCGGCGTTACTTGCAGCGCGTAACTGCTCTATGGTCATGCTCTGCATGATTAACTCCTTGTTAGTGGGTGAACAAATCGTTGTTTATTGTGCGTGAATTCTAGGAAACATGCAAGCCCATCACGCAATCACTGCTGTCAACTATGGCAAAAACCCACAATCCGTCGTAACATACAAGCATTCATAGCCTTTGGAGTCTGCCATGTCCATTCACACCTTTTCAAGCCGGGATTTCACGCGCGACGTGTCTGCTGCCAAACGTGCTGCAGCTGAAGGGCCGGTGTTCATCACCGACCGGGGTCGGCCCGCTTTTGCGCTGTTGAAGATTGATGATTACCATCGTTTGTCTGGCAAAGCAGAGGAGACCCTATTCGACCTCATGAATGCGATCCCTGGCGGCGAGGGTATCGAGTTTAATCCGCCACGGATGAACCTAATTAGCCAGGAAGTCAACTTCGACTAAAGGCCATTCATGTTCATACTCGATACCAGCGTCATCTCGGAATTGCGACAAGGCAAACCCAACCCGTCGGAGGCAGTTGTCAGATGGTCCAAGACGCAGTCGGCCAGTCAGTTGTTCTTGTCCGTTGTCACCATCTTTGAATTGGAAAAAGGAGTTCTATTGCTAGAGCGGAGAACACCATCGCAAGGCAGAAACCTGCGTAATTGGCTTGAGAACGTCAAGCTCAAGTTTGGGGATAGGGTTCTCCCCTACGCGTTAGAAACAGCAACAGTTTGTGCTTCGCTGCATGTCCCAAACCCCAGACCTGAGCGCGATACCATGATTGCCGCCACCGCAATCGAGCATAAATTCACCGTCGTCACACGCAACGTGGCGGACTTTGCCAGTACGGGCGTTGATCTGATCAACCCGTGGCAAACCTAACGCCATTCAGCCCGCAAGTTCCCGCGGAACATGGAACAAAGGGTAGCGTCCCCTTTGTTTACTTAAGGGGTATTGACCATCATGTACTCGGCGATAGCCTTGCGCCCCTTCGGC
>JBCKNC010000090.1:0-10169 GCA_038902915.1 Polaromonas sp. | reverse complement strand
TCTTTTTAACCACGGGTAAATAGTCTTCAGGCAGCGCGCGTGAGTCGGTACGCGGGTAGGTCAGCGCCTTGTGGCGCTCGTACAGGCTTTGCGCAATCGACAGCGTGGTTTTGGCTGAAAAACCAAACTTGCCATTGGCCTCGCGCTGCAATGAGGTCAAGTCAAACAACTGGCCTGGGGCCTGGGTGGTGGGCTTGCTTTCTTCCGTTACCGTGGCAGCCTTGCCGCGCACGGCCTCGGCGATGGCGCGGGCTTCTTTTTCTGACCAGACGCGGTCGGCCTTCAGCTCGGTATCGGGCTCGGTGCCTTCTCCGTTCGCTGCGTTGGAGGCGGCTTTTTTCCACTTCGGGTCAAACCACTTGGCAGGGTATTCGCCGGCTTCGGCCAGGAAAGATGCGTGAATTTCCCAATAATTGCGACTGACAAAATTGCGAATTTTTTCTTCACGCTCGACCACCACTGACAGCGTGGGCGTTTGCACGCGGCCCACGGTGGTTAAAAAGAAACCGCCATCGCGAGAGTTGAAAGCCGTCATGGCGCGTGTGCCATTGATGCCGACCATCCAGTCGGCTTCAGAGCGTGAACGCGCTGCATCCGCCAGGCCTTGCATCTGCTTGTCGGTGCGCAGGTTTTCAAAGCCGTCGCGTATGGCCGCCGGTGTCATCGACTGCAGCCACAGCCGCTTGACCGGGTGTTTGCTTTTGGCGTACTGCTGAATTAACCTGAAAATCAGCTCGCCCTCGCGCCCCGCGTCACAGGCGTTAACGATGTCGCCCACGTCTTTGCGCTTGGTGAGCTTGACGATGGCGTTCAGCCGCGTCTTGGTCTTGTCCATCGGCTTTAAGTCAAAGTAGGGCGGAATGACAGGCAGGTTGGCAAAGCTCCACTTGCCGCGTTTGACATCAAACTCTTCCGGTGCCTGGATCTCGACCAAGTGGCCGACGGCCGAGGTGACGACGTAGCTGTCGCTCTCAAAGTATTCGTCGTGCTTTTCAAACTTGCCCGCTGTGGGCGTGATGGCGCGAACGATGTCCTGCGCGACCGAGGGCTTTTCTGCAATGACCAGTGTTTTCATATGTACTTCTTCAAACCTTCAATAGCTTTAGGGAACATTTCCCCGGCTTCTGCAAAGGGCGCCTCTATAAATTCATTTTTCGGGCGAACTGCGTCGTTGGGCGGTACTCGCAATCCTCACGTACCTGAAGTACGTTCCGGTTGCTGCGTTCCGTCCGCCTAGTATTTCATCCCGAAAATCTGAATTTCTAGAAGCGCCCTAAAGACGACTTTGCCTTCCCGCCCCTTGTCCTTCCAGGCACGCCACAAGGCTTCTAATATGGGGCGACTGTACTGCACCAAAAGGGCATCAGTACACCACAAGCGTCATTCGCCTGTTTTGGGGCATCACTACAATACGGCCTCCTCGCGCATGTACGCGCGCACGCGCGCACACGCATGAATTAACCATACCAAAATTTTCACGAAAAATTCGCCGTGTCCAAAAAACAGGCTTTAGCCACCCTCGCGCCCCGCGCACCAGCACCACGGCCGACTTCAAAATTAGCAGACTCCGCCACCGACGGCAGGCGCATCCAGACCCGCAAATCAGGCGTGCATGGCAAGGGCGTATTTGCGCTGGCAGATTTGGCCGAGGGTGAAAATCTGATTGAGTACATCGGCGAAGTCATCACCTGGAAAGAAGCGCTGCGCCGCCACCCGCACGACCCGAAAGAGCCGAACCACACGTTTTATTTTCACATCGATGAAAAGCACGTGATTGATGCCAAGGTGGGCGGCAACTCGTCACGCTGGATCAACCACAGCTGCAAACCCAATTGCGAGGCCGATGAAGAAAAGGGCCGCGTCTTCATCAAGGCGCTGCGCAACATCAAGTCCGGTGCAGAGCTGTTTTATGACTACGGCCTGATCATTGATGCGAAGTACACGCCCAAGCTGCTGGCCGAATACCCATGCTGGTGCGGTGCCAAAAAATGTCGTGGGACGCTGCTGGCACCGAAGGATAAGGCCGATAAGGCCGATAAAAAAGACAAGAAAAAGAAGAAGACTTGACCACCATCACCCCTATCATCCCGTCCGCCCCTATCACCCCCACCTCCCCCATCCGTTGGCCCCTGGAGGCCATCTGGGAGGCTATCAACGGTTTTACGCCTGCGCTGGAGGGCTTCACGGCTGAAGCTCTGCCCAGCATCGACTCGACCAATTCGGAGCTGATGCGGCGCTTTAAAGGGGCACCAGGCATCGCCCCAAGGCTAGATCCCACGCTGCTGGTGGCTGAAACGCAAACCGCAGGGCGTGGTCGGCTCGGGCGCAACTGGTACAGCCAGCGCGGTGACAGCCTGACGTTTTCACTCGGTATGGCGCTGGAGCCGCTGGACTGGTCAGGCTTGTCGCTGGTAGTGGGCATCAGCATTGCCGAGAGCCTTGATGAACGGCTTTATGAACGGCTTGACGCGGGCCAACGCATTACGCTGAAATGGCCCAACGATTTGTGGATGGGCAAACCGGGTCTTGAGAGCAAGCTGGGCGGCATACTGGTTGAGACGGCTACGCTGGACGGTCATCGCTACGTGGTGATTGGCGTGGGTATCAATATTTGCGGCTGTATCAATTTTAGCGGTGCGGCCCCGTCCACAGCAGGCATACCGCCCGGCTATCTGCAAGACCTGTTTCCCGACCTGGATGCCCCCGCCGCTCTGCTGCGCATCGTGCCCAAGCTGGTGCAAAACATACAAGCCTTCGCGCAGTTTGGCTTTGCGCCGTTCCAGGCGCGCTTTGCACGGCGCGATGTGCTATCGGGCCGCGCCGTCTTGCTGTCGGACGGCCTGGAAGGTACAGTCCACGGCGTGAGTGAAAACGGCGCGCTGCTGGTGCATACTTCTGCTGGCATGAAAGAAATCACCAGCTCCGAAGTCAGCGTCCGGCCTGTTCAGGCAACTCCGGCAAATAGATCGGTCAATGAGGGCCAGCGCCCATGCTGAGGCTGCTGGTGCTGCTTTTGTTGCTGGCCAACGGGGCGTACTTCGCTTGGAGCAAAGGGCTGCTGGCAGCTTATGGTTTGGCCCCCGCTAGCCAGTCCGAGCCGCAGCGCCTGGAGCAGCAGATACGCCCCGAGGCGATACGCATCCTGAGTACGCCTGGTGCTGCATCAATATCGGCATCGGCAGCACCCGCAGAATGTCTGCAGTCTGGCCTCTTCAACGAAGAGCAAACCGCCGTGCTGCGCGAGCGACTGCAAAGCGTGTTGCCCGCAGGCAGCTGGGTGCTGGAGAGCGCCGTCGAGCCCGCCCGCTGGATGGTCTACATGGGCAAGTACAGCAGTGCGGCGGAATTAGACAAAAAACGCGGCGAGCTACGGCAACTGCGTGTGTCGTTCGAGGCCTTGAACAACCCGGCGCTGGCGCCAGGCCTGTCGCTGGGTACTTTTACATCGCAGCTAGACGCGAATGCCGAACTTGAGCGCATCGCCAAGCGCGGCGTGCGTACCGCAAAGGTGATTCAGGCGCAGCTGGAGGTGCGTGGCCAAAAGCTGCGCCTGCCAGCCGTTAACGCCAGCCTGCGCCCCAAGCTCGACCAACTCAAGCCGCAACTGGCGGGCAAGTCGCTGCTAGCCTGTCATCCTTAAAATTCATCGTTTTTGCAAAATCACACTCTTTTTAAAACCCCGCACCATGAAAATTAAAAAAAACACCGTTGTCACGCTTCACTTCAAAGTGGCAGACAGCAACGGCAAAGTCATTGAAGACAGCAAAGACCCCACGGTTTACCTGCATGGCGGCTACGGCAACACGCTGCCAAAGATTGAAGAAGCGCTGCAAGGCCAGCTCCCCGGCTATCAGGTGGTGCTGCAACTAAAGCCCGCAGACGCTTTCGGTGTGCGTGATGAAAGCCTGCTGCGTACCCTGCCCAAAAAGCAGTTCCCGCCCGGTGTCAAGGTTGGTGGCCAGCTTGAGGGACATGGTGACGATGGGAAAATGCAAGTCTTCAATGTGATGAAAATCAAGGGCGACACCGTGTTGCTCGATGGCAATCACCCACTGGCCGGCAAAGAGCTGCGCTTTACCGTCAAGGTCATTGAAGTACGGCAGGCGACCGAGGAAGAAATTACCCACCAGCACGTACACGGCGAGCACGGGCACCATCATTGACTGAAGCGAACGGGTTTGCGCGGACTGCGCAGGCCGCCACTCTTTTCGCCATTAGGACCTCAGGAAAAACCGCGTTTCAGGAGACAAAATAATGTCAGAACTCACACTGGCGCAAGCCAACACCATCCTCACGGTTGCGGTACAAGCCGCACGCCAAGCCAACTACAAACCCATGGCGATAGTGGTGCTGGATGCATCGGGCAACCTTAAAGCGGCGCAGCGCGAAGACGGTGCCAGCATGTTCCGCATAGACATCGCTACCGGCAAGGCGTGGGGCGCAGTAGGGATGGGTGCTTCCAGCCGCGTGCTGGCCGAACGCGCTCAGGGCAATCCCAATTTTTTCACCACACTGGCAGCTACAGCGCAAGGCAAGTTTTTGCCGCAAACCGGCGCGGTCGTGATTAAAGATGCGAACGGACGCATCATTGGCGCTGCGGGCGCGTCGGGTGGCACGGGTGATGAGGACGAAGCCATTTGCATCGCGGGCATTTTGGCCGCAGGCCTGCAGCACGCATAAATCGTCATGGCCAATTTGTCCTGCCGCTGCAGCCCAGGGCGTGGTTCAAAACCGAGTTTTTGGGCTCTGACCCCAAAAACGGCACTTTTTGAACCACGCCCCATACTTGGCCTCATGCGGTTGAATTTCTTATCCTTCAGACGGTCAAGGACGAAGGCGCGGACCTTGTCGTGATGGGCTCCCATGGCCGCACCGGCATCGCCCGGCTTGTGCTGGGCAGCGTGGCATCCAAGGTGGCCGCCACGAGTCATCGGTTCCGGTGCTGATAGCGCGTTAGACGGGCCGCGCGCCCACGGGAAGCTACCAGCCAATCGCCTTGGGCAGCCACAGCGAAATCTGCGGGTACATGAATATCAGCACCAGCGTGACCGTCTGCATGGCAATAAACGGCACCACTCCCTTGTAGATGTCGCGGATGCTGACCTCCGGCGGGGCCACCCCTTTGAGGTAGAACAGCGCCCAGCCAAACGGCGGCGTGAGGAAAGAAGACTGCAGGTTCACCGTGATCAGCATGGCCAGCCACACCGGGTCCACGCCCTGGGCCAGAAGCACCGGCAGGAAAAGCGGCACGGCAATGTAGCTGATTTCGATCCACTCGATGAAAAAGCCGAGAATGAAGATCAGGAACATCATGAACCAGATGTCGCTGTTGACGCCGCCGGGCAGCCACTCGAACATGCGCACAATCAGGTCTTCGCCATGCAGGCCCCTGAAGGACAGGGCAAACACCTGCGCCATCAGCAGGATGAACATCATGAGGGCGGTGATCTTGCAGGTACTCAATGCCACCTCTTTGAGCACTTTCATGCTGAAACGTCCAGCAATCATCGTGATCAGCACCGCACCAATGGCGCCCATGGAGGCCGCCTCGGTGGGCGCGGCCACACCGCCCACGATGGAGCCCAGCACCGACACCACCAGCATGATGGGCGGCACCACCACTTTCCAGAATCTGATCCAGAGCTGGCGGCGCGAAACCAGATCACGCTCTGTCATCGGAATGGGCGGCATCAACTCCGGACTCATCCAGCCACGAATGAGCAAATAGATGACGTACACCGCCGCCAGCAGCATGCCCGGGCCCACAGCGGCAGCAAACAGCGTACCCACCGACAGCTGCATGATGTCCGACAGCAAAATGAGAATCAGGCTGGGCGGAATGATTTGCCCCAGCGTGCCCGAGGCGCAGATGACGCCGCAGGCAATGCCCTTGTCATAGCCCCGACGAATCAGCGTAGGCAGGGTCAGCAGGCCCAGCGTGATGACGGTGGCGCCCACGATGCCGGTGGTGGCACCCATCAGCACGCCAAACAGCACAATGCCCACACCCATGCCGCCGCGCACGCCGCCGGCGATGTGGCCCATCACATCCAGCAGGTCGTCCGCGAGGCGGGATTTTTCCAGCATCACGCCCATGAAGACAAACAGCGGAATGGCCATCCACTGGTAACCCGCCACAATGCCATAGACGCGTGCAGGCAGCAGGTTGAAGAGCAGCTCTCCAAAACCCAGGTAACCAAAGACAAAGCCCACCGTAGCCAGCGTGATGGCCACCGGCACGCCGATCATGAGCATCGCGAAGAAGGCCACCAGCATCAGGATGGCATAGGTTTGCGGCTCAAACATGCGCTGCCTCCTGGCGGGTTTTCCAGGTGTAGATCCGGCGCATCAGCTCGGCGCAGGCCTGCAAGGTCAGCAGGGCGAAACCGATGGGAATCAGGGACTTGACAATCCAGCGGTAAGGAATTCCGCCGGGGTCATTGGATATTTCGCCCGTGGAATAGGACTGCCCGACATAGGTTAGGGACAGCTTGAAAAACAGCAGGGCCACCAGGATGGTGAGCACGGCGGAGATAACATCCACGATGAACTTGGTCCTGGGGCTGTAGTTGGCGTAGAACAGATCCACCCGCACGTTGTCGCCACGCTGCAGTGCGTAGCTCATGCCCAGCAGAATCAGGGCGGCCAGCAGATGCCACTCCAGCTCCTGCGCCCACACCGAACCGAAGCTGAATGAATAGCGCAGCAGCACATTGACCGCGACCAGCGAGATCATGGTCAGCGCCACCCACAGGGTGGCCCGGCCAATTACGTCGATCAGCGCCTCAATCCCCTGCATGGCGACTGACATCGCCTTGAGCATGAGGGTGGCTCCCGCTTCAGCCGCGTACTTTGACGTGGTAGTGCTCTTCGCTGACTTCCGCCCAGCGGTCGTACTTGGCCTTGTAAGCCATGTAGGAGTCATGCACCTTCTTGGTCATCGGGTCTTTGGTCACGGCCTCGGCCAGCACTTTATCCGTTTCAGTGCGCAGCGCCTTGAGGACGGCATCCGGCAACGGCCTGGCAATCACCTTATGGTTCTTGATCAGGTCTTCCATGGCCTCCGAATTGGCCTTCTGGCACCAGGCCTCGCTGATCACATTGCAAGCCGCCGCCGCGTTTTGCACGATGGCCTTGAGGTCGGCCGGCAGCTTGTCCCAGGCCGCCTTGTTGATCAGCAATTCGGACACGGTTGCCGGCTCATGCCAGCCCGAGGTGTAGTAGTACTTGGCGGCCTTGTGCAGGCCCAGGCGACGGTCCTGGAAGGGGCCGACAAATTCGGCGGCATCAATCACGCCACGCTCCAGCGCGGGGAAAATCTCCCCCCCGGGCAGCAGCTTCACATCCACGCCCAAGTTGGCGTACACCCGGCCGGCCAGGCCGGGAATGCGCATCTTCAGGCCCTTGAGGTCGGCCACGGTGTTGATTTCCTTCTTGAACCAGCCGGTCATCTGCACGCCGGTGTTACCGCAGGGCATGGCCACCATGCCGAACGGGGCATACACCTCGTTCCACAGGTCAATGCCGCCGCCGTCGTAGAACCAGCCGTTGATGCCCTGGAAGTTCAGGCCGAAAGGCACGGCCGTGAAGTACTGGGCGGCAAAAGTCTTGCCGGTCCAGAAGTAGCTGTTGGCGTGGTTCATCTCCACCGTGCCAGCACGCACGGCGTCAAAGCCCTCAAACGCAGGGATTAGCTCGCCCGCGCCAAACACCTGAATCTTGACGCGCCCATTGGACATGACATCAATGCGGCGGGCCAGGTCGGTGGCGCTGCCCGGGCCATCCATATAAAAGGGCGAGCCCTTGGTATAGGCGCTGGTCATCTTCCAGTTGAATGACTGCTGCGCACGCGCCACCATGGGCGCGCCTAGGCCGGCAGTGAGGGCGCCGGCAGTCACCCCTTTGGTGACAAAACCACGTCGATTCAGTTTCATAAAGAACTCCTGATAAATGGGGGGAAAGAAAACAGACTAAGACCTGTCCTGGTGTGCAAGGACCGTGCCACTCTTTGTGCTGCCGCCTTGCTGAGCCCAACTATCTCACCGTATCGCGTCCTCAGAATATGTGTTTACCCTTGGGTGGCAGGCTGACTCGCCAAGAGTTTTTGCCCCATTGGGAGTTATTGGCTGGGGTTTTGTTGCCACTGACAAACGGGCGCACTATTTTTGCGTGTAACAGTCGCACCGTATGGCCCAGTTTACTCAACTCGCGAGCCCAGTGGTGCGCACCACCACAGGCATCAGAGGATCCAACCCGTGCTGGTTGGTTTCTTCCTGGTTGACGACTGTTCTATCGCAGTGTCACAATTCCTCAGCCCTTAAGGAGGGAGGCATCCATAGCATCTATCCTTACGCATGACAGCAGTTGCCTGACCCGCCGCTCCAAACCGAAGTTCCGAAAAAAACCTATGTTGAACACAGCACGCGCCACCCACGCCATCGCAGTCGCGCCCCATCATCTGGCCGCGCAGACGGCTTTATCTGTCATGCGCGATGGCGGCAACGCGATTGAGGCCATGGTTGCTGCAGCGGCCAGCATCGCGGTGGTCTATCCCCACATGAACGGCATAGGCGGGGATTCCTTCTGGCTCATCGTGCCTCTAGACGGCGAACCGATAGCCATCGATGCCTGCGGCCAGGCAGCCGCAGCTGCAAGCATAGAGGCCTACCAAAGCCGCGGCCTGTCAGCCATTCCGGTGCGCGGCCCGCTGGCGGCCAACACGGTGGCAGGGACGGTAGGCGGCTGGAATAAGGCGCTTGAAATCGGCGCAAAAATGGGTGGCAAACAGCCACTGGCACGCCTGCTGGAAGACGCCATCGGCTATGCCAAAGACGGTATGCCAGTCACCGAGAGCCAGCAAAACGCCACTCGCGCCAAGCACCCTGAGCTGGCAATGCAGCCCGGTTTTGAAGACACCTTTCTGATCAACGGGCAGTTGCCTCTGACCGGCCAGCGTTTCAGACACCCACGTATGGCGCGCACTCTCGGCATGCTGGCCCGCGACGGGCTGGACAGCTATTACCGAGGTCCACTGGCCGAAGAAATCAGCGCCGACTTAAAGGCCATCGACAGCCTGCTCACAGCGCAAGACCTGCGCGACTATGAGGCCAGCGTCAAAACCCCACTGCAGCTTGAGCACTCAACGGGCATGCTCTACAACATGACACCACCGACCCAGGGCGTGGTCTCGCTCGCCATTCTGGGCCTGCTCGATCGCGCCGGTCTGGCCAGTGTGTCGGCTGACAGCGCTGACCATGTGCACCTGGTGGTGGAGGCCACCAAACGCGCCTTTGAGCTGCGCGACCGCTATGTCACCGACCCCGCTTGCATGACTATTGACCCGCAGTCACTTCTGAGTCCGGACCGGCTCGATGCAATGGCCGCCACCATAACACTTGATCAGGCAGCGCCCTGGGGTCAGGGGCTTGGGCCGGGAGACACCGTCTGGATGGGCGTAATTGATGAAAGCGGGCTGGCGGTGTCCTTCATCCAGAGCATCTATCACGAGTTTGGCAGTGGCGTGGTGCTGCCGGGCACCGGCATCAACTGGCAAAATCGCGGTGCGTCCTTTAGCCTCGATGACAACAAGCTGCTGGCGCTCAAGCCCAGAAAAAAGCCCTTTCATACCCTGAACCCGGCCGCAGCGCGGCTCAAGGACGGACGCACCATGATCTACGGCACCATGGGCGGTGACGGCCAGCCGCAAACCCAGGCTGCAGTGTTCACAAGACACGTCGTGTTTGGCCAGGCCTTGCAGACCGCCGTCACAGCGCCGCGCTGGCTGCTGGGCCGCACCTGGGGTCAAAGCACGGACACACTCAAACTCGAAGCACGCTTTTCACCATCGCTGATTGCCGAACTGATCGCGCGCGGGCATGAAGTCGAAGTCTTGCGACCATTCGACGAAATCATGGGCCACGCCTGCGCCCTGGTGCGCCATGCAGACGGCACGCTGGAAGGTGCAAGCGATCCGCGATCCGACGGTGGTGTGGCGGCTTACTGAACGGCGGCCATTCATGATCAAGCGACCTCGTTTTTTTCCAGCTAATTTCATGCTGCTGATGATTGCAGTCGTCGTCAGCGCGAGCCTCTTGCCTTGCTCGGGCACGGGAGCGCTGGTGTTCGGCGGTATCGCCAATGTGGCGATCTGCCTTTTGTTTTTTCTGCAC
>JBCKNC010000089.1:0-10394 GCA_038902915.1 Polaromonas sp. | reverse complement strand
CCCCGCCTGCAAGTCGCGCAGCGAGTCACCCGCCGTCGGCACGCCCTTGAGCGGCACACCAAAGCGTGCGCCGATCTGCTCAAACAAACCGGGCAAGGGTTTGCGGCAATTGCAACTTTCTTCAGAGCTGTGCGGGCAATAAAACACCGCATCAATACGGCCACCGACTGCCGCCAGCATCTTATGCATCTTGGCGTGCATGGCGTTAAGCGAAGCCACGTCAAACAAACCGCGCCCCAGGCCCGACTGGTTGGACGCAATCACCACATGCCAACCGGCATGGTTAAGCCGCGCAATCGCCTCCAGCGCACCGGGCAGTGGCATCCACTCTTCAGGCGTTTTGACGAAATCGTCGCTGTCGCTGTTGATGGTGCCGTCGCGGTCTAGGATGACGAGTTTCATAAGCGGATTATGGGCTTAGGTCGCGAGCTTAGACAGATCGGCAACGCGGTTCATGGCCTGATGCAGCATTGCCAGCAAGCCGAGGCGGTTGGCTTTGAGGGCGGAGTCTTCGGCATTGACCATGACGCTTTCGAAAAACGCATCGACTGGCTCTTTAAGCGCTGCCAAAACCCGCAAATTACCGGTGTAATCACCTGTAGCCCAAGCAACATCGGCGCGAGCAGCTACTGTTTTAAGAGCGTTGGCGAGTTCTTTTTCGGCCGGCTCGACTAGCAATGCTTCGTTGATGGTGGCCTCGACAGTACCTTCTGCTTTTTTCAGGATGTTGCTGACACGCTTGTTGGCGGCGGCTAGGGCCGGGGCTCCGGGTAGGGCTGAGAAGGTGCGAACTGCGGCTAGGCGTTTGGGCACATCGCCCAAACGCTGCGGACGCAGGGCCAGCACGGCATCGACTTCCTGGGCGCTGTAGCCTTGGTCGCGCAAGCTACCGCTCAAGCGGTCGTAGATAAAATCAATCAATGGACCCGGTGAGCTTTGAAACGCATCGCCAGCAACTCCTATTGCCAGTTGCAACACGGTCAGCATGTCCAATTTGAGGTCTTTCTCAACCAACATCCTCACCACACCCAACGCATGACGACGCAACGCAAACGGGTCTTTGTCGCCAGTCGGCAGATTACCGATGCCAAACATACCCACCAGCGTTTCAAGCTTGTCTGCCAGTGCCACCACCACGCCGACTTCATTGCGCGGCAGAGTGTCGCCCGCAAAGCGCGGTTTGTAATGATCTTCAATCGCGTCGGCAACCTCAAGACTTAAACCATCGTTGAGCGCGTAGTAACGGCCCATCGTGCCTTGCAGTTCGGGGAATTCGCCCACCATATCCGTGATCAAATCGGTCTTGGCGAGCATGGCTGCCTGATCTGCTTTTTGCGCCAACGCATCGCCACCTAGCTGCTGGCCGATGGCTTTTGCGATGGCGCGCACCCTGATGATGCGCTCACCTTGCGAGCCCAGCTTGTTGTGATAAACCACCTTGTCCAGCCCAGCCACACGCGATTCAAGTGTCTTCTTGCGGTCTTGATCAAAGAAAAATTTGGCATCCGCCAGACGCGGCCGCACCACGCGCTGGTTGCCGCCAATCACGGCGCTGGCGTCCATTGGCGTGATGTTGCTGACGACAAGGAACTTGTTGGTGAGCTTGCCGCTTGCATCTAACAGCGGAAAGTATTTTTGATTCACCTTCATCGTCAGGATCAGGCATTCCTGCGGCACATCGAGGAATTCTTTTTCAAACTCGCAGATCAATACGTTGGGTCGCTCCACGAGTGCAGTGACTTCATCAAGCAGCGCATCGTCGTCAATCGCCGTCACGCCACCGCCGACTTTGACGGCTGCGGCTGCCAGCTGTTTTGCAATCTCCGCCTTGCGCTCGGCAAAGCTGGCGATCACTGCGCCGTCTTTTCTGAGCGCTTCTGCGTAGCTGTCGGCAGACAGCAGCACCACTGGATCAACGGGTGCTTCAAACCGATGGCCATGCGTGATGTTGCCCGCCTTCAGGCCCAGCGCTTCAACGGCCACTACATCGCTGCCATGCAAAGCCACCAGCCCATGCGCAGGCCGTACAAACTTCACATCGCTCCAGCCGTCGGCTAATTGATAAGTCATAACTTTGGGAATCGGCAGCTTGGCAATCGCTTCCAGCAAGGCCTTTTGCAAGCCCTCGACCAGCGTGGCACCCTTGACTTGGCTAGCGTAGAACAACGCTTCAGCTTTGCCGTCAGGTGCGCGCTTGAGCCTAGGTACCGCACCTGCATCAGCGCCGAGTGCCTGCAACTTTTTCAGCAGTGCGGGTGTTGCATTGCCAGCGGTGTCAAGCCCCACGGCAACCGGCATAAGCTTCACCTGCCGTTGCGAGTCTGGAGCTTTAAGCAAAACCGATCTGACAAGAACGCCCAACCTTCTTGGTGAAGCAAAGACGTCCATTGGTGGTGGGTCAGGCTCGTCCTCGTTCTTTGCAATCGTTCCGGGCATCCAAATAAGCTCTTGATCGCTAAGCGACGCGTAGATTTGGTTCGCGAAGGCTTTGCCGAGCTTCTCGAGCGCCTTGGGTGGCAGCTCTTCAACAAACAGTTCAACGAGAAGATTCTTAGTGGTCATTTTTAGAGAATTCAATTTGGTTGCCAGTTGACCCGCAAAGTACCAGTTTGCCATCCACTATTTCTGCGTTAACCGTTGCCCCCTCGACAAGACCAAGAAAGGTGCTTGTTTCAGAATCTAAAGGCAAAAGCAAGTCCTGCCCATCACGTATGAGCGTAAACGTCTTGCGTGGCAGCGCCTGCTTCTGTTCCGCATTCATACTAGGCCGCCTTTTTGACCATCTGCGCCACCCACTCACGCGGCGCCATCGGAAAGCCCAGGCGCTCCCTGGACTCGTAATAACTTTGCGCCACGGCGCGCGCCAGATTGCGGATGCGGCCTATGTAGGCAGCGCGTTCGGTGACGCTGATCGCGCCGCGTGCGTCTAGCAAATTAAAGCTGTGTGCGGCTTTCAGCACCTGCTCGTAGGCGGGTAGCGCCAGTTGCACTTCAATCAAATGTTTGGCCTGTTTTTCGTGAGCGGTGAAGGCGATGAACAAAAAGTCGGCATCGCTGTGCTCGAAGTTGTAAGTCGATTGCTCCACCTCGTTTTGTTTGTAGACATCGCCATAAAGGAGTCGGCCCCCACGCTCGCCCACTGCGTGTGGCTCACTGCCCCCCGAGGGGGCTGGGTCAGCTTGGGGGCGGCCCGGCGCTGCCCCGCCATCAGTCCACACCAAGTTGAAAACATTGTCCACCCCCTGCAGGTACATAGCCAGGCGCTCCAGGCCGTAGGTGATCTCGCCGGTGATGGGTTTGCAGTCAATGCCGCCGACCTGCTGGAAGTAGGTGAACTGGGTGACTTCCATCCCGTTCAGCCAGACTTCCCAGCCTAGGCCCCAGGCGCCCAGCGTTGGGTTTTCCCAGTCGTCTTCTACAAAACGGATGTCGTTTTTTTTCAAATCAAAACCGAGTGCCTCTAACGAGCCGAGGTACAGCTCCAGAATGTTCGCCGGTGCCGGTTTGAGCACGACCTGGTACTGGTAGTAGTGCTGCAGGCGGTTTGGGTTTTCGCCGTAGCGGCCGTCTTTCGGGCGGCGGCTGGGTTGCACGTAGGCGGCCTTCCACGGCTCGGGGCCGAGTGCTCTTAAAAACGTTGCAGTGTGCGAAGTGCCTGCGCCGACTTCCATGTCGTAAGGCTGCAATAACGCGCAGCCTTTGTCAGCCCAGTAGGACTGCAGGTTGAGGATGATCTGTTGAAAGGTGAGCATGATTTGATTTTAACGGCTCGCGATTTGGCACATTTAGATAAAAAAGACCTAAGAAGTGCCGTTTTTTACAGCTAAATCAGGCTCTAGACCAACGAATACGGGCGTAGTAAGCTATTAAAAGTATAGCAATTATCAACCCCCACAGCGGCCACAAGCCAAAGCGGCTGGCCCACCAGGCGTAGGGCGTTGTTCCTGTACGTCCTTCGACCGTGCCAGTCAGCACACCCCGCGTGTGGCGCGGCAAGCTGGCGGTGACCTGGCCACGGTGGTCAATGATGGCGGTGGCACCGGTGTTGGTGGCCCGCACCATGGGGCGCTCAAACTCCAGCGCGCGCATACGCGAAATGTTCAGGTGCTGGTCAATGGCAATCGTCTTGCCAAACCACGCAATGTTGCTGATATTCACAAAGATGGTGGGGCTGAGGGCCGGGCCCAAAAAACGTGCGGCGAGTTCTTCACCAAACAGGTCTTCATAGCAAATATTGGGGGCTAGGCGCTGGCCCTGCCAGTCGAGAGATGGCTGGTTGACCGCGCCGCTGTTGAAGTCGGTCAGCGGAATATCGACGATCTTCAAATACCACTTGAACAGGGGGTGAACAAACTCGCCAAACGGTACCAGGTGGTGTTTGTCATAGCGATAGACCTGGTCGAGCCCGGGGCCTGCGCCCGCAGCCTGTGGCTTGATGCCAATCACCGAATTGGTGTAACCGTCTTGCTTGTTGCCGAGCGGAATGCCAATCAGCGCGGCAGTTTCAGGCAGCCCGGCGGGGGGCTGGGCAAAGCGCTTGAGGAGCGCGTCGGTATAGCCTTCAGGCAACTGGCTGGGCAGCAGGGGAATGGCGGTTTCAGGCGTGACGACCAGCGAGGTGGCTGCGGCATTGAGTTGCTCAGCGTACCATTTAAGCGCGTCGGGAATGCCTTTGCCGCGCTGGAATTTTTCATCCTGCGCGATATTGCCTTGCAGCAGGGTGATAGTGAAGGGCTTCGTTATTACTCCAGCTGCGGTATAGCTAGAGGTGAACGCCGATGCCGCTCCCTTTTCAACCCTGAGCGCACGGCTCGCCGTTAACGCCAGCACCAACATGGCTGCGACGGCTACCAGCGACAACCGGCGTGGGCGCAGCAACACCCCCGCAATGGCGGCTGCGGTCAGCGCGCTACCAAACGTCAGCCCATGCACGCCGACCAGTTTTGCAAGATCTGCAAATGGGCCATCGAGCTGGGCGTAGCCGCCCTCGCCCCACGGAAAGCCGGTAAAAAGCGCTACCCGTGCCAGCTCTGCAAGCAGCCAGAGTGCTGCAAAAACAATAGCACGCCCGGCACGATTGCTAGGCACCAGCCACACAAAGGCAGCGCAAGCAGCGGCGTAATACAGAGCCAGAAAGGCCGCCAGACCGACGACGGCGATAACCGCCAGCGGAGACGCGAGGCCGCCATAAGTGTGCAGCGAAATAAACAGCCACCACCAGGTAGCGCATTGCAAGGCGATGGCAAACAGCCAGCCCAACCATGCGCCGCTCTTTACCCCATTTTTCACACCATTTTTCAGCGCCTGTTTGTCTGCAACGCAGCGTTCAAGCTGCCAGGCCAGCAGCAGCATGGCAACGATTTGAAGCCACCAGACCGGCTGCCCCTGCGTGAGTAGCACATCAAAAGGCCATGCGACGCTCAAGGCATGGGCGCAACCAGCTACCAAAACAATAGCAGACCTTGCTAGATACCAGCGTTTGTCGACCCGCTGCATCATGCCGGCTTGTGCTTGCCCGCAGCGCCAGGCGCTGCCGCACCGACTGGTGCCACCTTGAACCAGCGCACAGCGCCGCCCTTGGTGTGCAGCACGGTAAATTGCAGGCTTGAGAGCGCAAACTGCTCGCCGCGCTTGGGTACGTGGCCCATTTGGTGGGCGACCAGACCGCCTATGGTGTCAAAGTCGGCAGCCACAAGGTGTACGCCAAACGCTTCGCTGACGCGCTCGATCGAGGTGTCACCGCTGACGCGATAGGTGCTGTCAGACAAGCCAAAAATATCTCCTTCGTCTTCGGCGATGTCGAACTCGTCTTCGATCTCGCCAACGATTTGCTCCAGCACATCCTCAATCGTGATAAGGCCTGCAGTGCGGCCAAACTCGTCGATCACGATGGCCAAGTGGTTGCGGTTGCCACGGAACTCGCGCAGCAAATCGTTCAGCCCTTTGCTCTCGGGTACAAACACGGCCGGGCGCAAAAGTGCCTTGATGTTCAGCTCAGGCGCACGCTGCAGTTTGAGCAAGTCCTTGGCCATGAGGATGCCGAGGATGTTTTCTTTTTCGCCTTCGTACACCGGAAAGCGCGAGTGGGCGGTGTCAATCACCAGATGCAGCAGCTCGTCAAACGGCGCGTCGATGTTAATGAGGTCCATACGCGGGGCGGCGACCATCACGTCACCTGCCGTCATGTCGGCCATGCGGATCACGCCCTCCAGCATCTCGCGGCTTTGTGCGCCTATGACTTCGTTGTCTTGCGCTTCGACCAGGGTTTCGATCAGCTCGTCTTTGGAGTCTGGCCCTGGGTGGAGCATTTCAGCGAGCTTTTGCAAAAAGCCGCGCTTGTCTTCGGGTTTGGACACCCTCAAAGACTTACTGGTGGGAACGTCGGACACATGGGCTGTCGGTAGTGAACAAGCGATCAAGGATAACGCAATTCGATTGCAGCACCGCGACATGGTGGGCCGGCGTGGTTCAAAAAATGCCGTTTTTGGGTAACACAGGCGCAGGAATTCCGGCCCCGAAATGGGCCAAACTTGATTTGAAAATGCTGATCTGAAGAAGTAGTGATTGACTCTTCAGAGAAACCATCAGGCCCGCTGAAACCGGGTAAAGCCCAGCAGTTCGAGCCAATGCGGATGGGCTTTACCCGGTCAACAGTTGTGCCGGGCTTTTGCCGGCAGATGAATTGCTGACTGATGCTTCGAGGGAGCTGATTCCATTTCTAAATCATCCCTGTCGTTGTTGTCTCGCCTTGCCGTGCTACAGCACTGCCTGTGGCTCGACGCCTAGACACGAATGATTTGGAAACGGAATGAGTAGTTACCTTGATCCCGGCTCAATTCGCCAGCTTGTGCAAAGGCTGCCCGGCAAGCCAGCGTGCCAGATTGTCCAGAAACATCTGCTCCACGCGCAGGGCATTGCCGTCCGAAAAGCCGGCGCTGTGCGGTGTCACGATGACGTTCGGCAGATCCCATAGCGGCGATGGCGCGGGCAAGGGTTCGTGCGCAAAAACGTCCAGGTAGGCGCCCGCCAGCTGGCCGCTTTGCAGGGCTGCCACCAGCGCCGCTTCATCGACCACCTCGCCGCGCGACACGTTGATCAGGTGCGCACCCGCAGGCAGCCGGGCCAGCGCCCGCGCATCGACCAGGCCGCGTGTCTGCTCGCTGAGCGGACACGCCAGCAGCAACCAGTCAGCCCGTGGCAGTACTGCGTCCAGGCCGTCGAAATTCAGCGTTTCCAGGCCTGCGCCCGCCGGTGTCGCGCTGCGCCGCACCACCAGCACGCGCAGGCCCAGGGCCAGCAGTAGGGCACCGAGCTGCTGCCCGATCGCCCCCCAGCCAATCACCAGCGCGGTCTGCCCGGCCAGATCGCGCGGCAAGGCGCTGCCGATAAGGGGCGTCCAGGCATGGGCACGCTGCGCGGCCATCAGTTGCGGAAAGCCCCTAGCCAGCGCCAGCAGGCCGGCTAGCGCGGTCTGGGCCACGACACCCGCGTTGCTGCCGGACGAGGTGCTGACCTGCACGCCGCGCGCCATCAGATCCAGGTAGATCGGGCGATCCGCTCCCGCCGAATGCACATGCACCCAGCGCAGGCCAGGCGCGTTGCGCATCGCCTCATAAAAAAACCGGGTTTCGGGCAGCACCTGATATTTGGTGGAAAGCCCGGTCACGTCGCGTGAAACGAAGGCGATGTCGGCGTCGCTGCCCCCCTGCAGCGGCGTGACAAAAACATACGACCGCTGGCCCAGGACCTGCCCCAGCCTGGCGCCCGCGGCTTGCCGCGCGGCGTCCGACAGCAGGATGCGCAGCGCCGGGCCGGCACTCATTCAGCGCTGACGCCGGAAGACTCCACGATGGTCTTCCACTTGAGGTACTCGGCCTGCGTAAACCGGCCAAATTGTTCGGGCGTCCCGCCGACGGGATCGGCACCTTCGCGGACCATCCGGGATTTTTTCGCTGTCGATAAAAAGTCAGTCATGGGTTTTATCTCCTTCAGGTGGGTTAGCTTGCTTGTTGTTTAACTACTCAGCGTCCTCGAAACCATAAGTCGCAGGCAGGTCGGGTTAGCGCAGGGTTTGAAGCCTGCGCTCAACTGCGGTAACTGGCGTCCATGCGGTCGAGCTTGCGCAGCAACGCAGGCCATTCCATGACGCCATAGGGACGGCGGGTGTCGGGCTGGTAATTGCTCCATGTCTCCTCCAGTACCGATGGGGCGACCGCTTGCAGCGGCGTCTGGCAGGACATGGCGCCGATCTGCGCGCGACAGGCGAGCTCGAGCCGGTGCATCCAGTTGAAGGCTTCGCCAATGCTGCGGCCCACCGTCAGCACCCCGTGGTTGCGCAGGATCAGCGCCTCGCCGCCGCCTAGGTCGCGCACCAGCGACGCCTGCTCGTCCAGGTTCAGCACGACACCGCAGTAGTCGTGGTAGCCGATTTTGAGGAAACGCATCGCTGTCTGGGTCAGGGGCAGCAGCCCGCATTCCAGCGACGACACCGCCATCGATGCCCAACTGTGGGTGTGGATGACACAGGCCAGTTCGGGACGCGCCTCATGCACCGCACTGTGGATCACATAACCGGCCTTGTTGACACCGTAGTTGAGTTCACCGAAGTCGGGCGTGGAGAGGATGTTGCCCGCGTGGTCGATCTTGATCAGGCTGGACGCGGTGATTTCTTCGTACATCATGCCGTAGGGGTTGATCAGAAAGGTCTCCTCACCCGGCACCCGGGCCGAGATGTGGTTGGCCATCATGTCGGCCATGCCGTAGTGCTCGACCAGCCGGTAACAGGCGGCCAGGTCCACGCGGGCCTGCCATTCAGCCTCGCTGCAACGGGTTTTCATGGAAGGGATGTGCAGTACGCCAGGGGAATTCATGGGAGTGCCTTGGTAGATGTAAAAACTGAAAATTCGTGGCTGCACATCAATCGGCTGGTAGCGCCAGTCGACTCGGCTGGCGTTTCTCGATCGCGAACTTGAGCAGCGCCGCGCAGCGGTAAACCCCGTGCGCAAACTTGCCATAGGGCAGGGTCGCAAACAGCGCCATCACGACGCCCAGGTGCACAGCCAGCAACAGCGCCATGGCCGAGGTGTCGCGCCAGGCCAGCAAAGCCAGGCCAGTCAGGCTGGTGAAAAACAGCAGCGCGATGAAGCCGCGGTCCATCGGCTTCTGGGCCGCATCGCCGTGCATCGGATGCCGCCGCAGGTTGAGCCAGAACAAGCCCGCCGGGCCAATCAGCAGGCCGATGCCGCCGGTGGTGCCCAACAACACCGGCAAACTGGTATAGCTGTAGGGTGCCTGCCAATTGAATACGTAGTGGTAGATCGTCGCCACGGAGGTGGCGGCAAAACACAGCATGAAGCCGTAAAACGTGAAGTGGTGAAAGCGCCGGCGCCAGAGCGTGAAGGCGTCATCGGCCTCATTGCAGCCCTCGCCATGGCCACCGTCCAAGTATTGCAGGCGCAGCGCATTCGAGGCGGCTTCGGCAACGGCGGCCCCCGACGCCTCACCCGGCGACACATCGCGCCAGAACCGGCGCACGCCCAGGCTCAACGCCAGCACGGCAAACAGGAAAATAGGCGCAAACATGCCCACCATCAAGTTGTGCGGAAAAATAGCGTAAAAGTTTCCGGCCAGCGGCGCATGCAGCAGCGTGCCGTTCAGGGCCAGGGCCAGCAGCAAAAACAGCGCCAGCCCGGCGGCCAGCGCCAGCGACAACGTCAGGCCGTTGCGCTGGTAGAGCGCGCCCAGCGCCGGCGGCCAGGCGTAGTCGGCATAGGTCTGGCCGCGCACCTGGGCCAGGGCCTGCGGTACATTGACGGCAAACTCGTGCGGCGACGCGTAGGGGCAGGCATGCAGGCAGGCCCCGCAGTTGTGGCACAGATTCGCCAGGTAGTGGATGTCGGCCTTACCAAATTCAAGACGCCGCGTCATGGCGGGGAAGACCGCGCAGAAACCCTCGCAATAGCGGCAGGCATTGCAGATTTGCATCTGTCGGCCCACCTCGGCCTCATGGGGTGTGAGTGGCAACTCGCCCGTTGCCAGCGCGCGAGCCTCGCGGGTCAGGGCCTCAAGCTGGTGCATGGATTGCTCCTTTATTAATAGCATACCTTGCAGCCTGGACACCAGAAATCCGCCCAAAAGCCGTACCAATGCTCATGCCGACGCCGGCCGTGTAGCCCTGACCCAGCACGTTGCCGGCCATCATCTCGCCGGCCACAAACAGGTTATCGCTGGGCTGGCCGCCAAAATGCACGGCGGCTTCGTCGTTGACCTTGAGCCCGAGGTAGGTGAAGGTGATACCAGGTTTGAGCGCATAACCGTAGAAGGGCGCGGTGTCCAGCGGCCGGGCCCAGTGGGTCTTGGCCGGAAGCACGCCTTCGGTGTGGCAGTCGTCGAGC
>JBCKNC010000088.1:0-10800 GCA_038902915.1 Polaromonas sp. | reverse complement strand
AGCCCATGTGCAAGCCACCGTTGAGCGAGAAGTCTGCTCCGGTTGCGTAGCCGCCTTCATCAGACGCAATCCATGAAATGATGGAGGCAATCTCTTCGGGATGGCCGAGTCGTTTGGCGGGCACGCCAGCGACGATTTTCTCCAGTACGTCAGGCCGGATGGCCTTGACCATGTCGGTGCCGATGTAGCCGGGGCTGACGGTGTTGACGGTCACGCCCTTGGCGGCAACTTCCTGCGCCAGCGCCATGGTAAAGCCGTGCAGGCCCGCCTTGGCGGTGGAATAGTTGACCTGGCCAAACTGACCCTTTTGCCCGTTGACCGACGAGATGTTGATGATGCGGCCAAAGCCCGCCTCAACCATGTCTTCAATGACCTGCTTGGTCACGTTGAACATGCTGTTGAGGTTGGTTGAAATAACCGCATCCCAGTCGGCCTTGCTCATCTTGCGGAACTGGCCGTCGCGCGTGATGCCGGCGTTGTTCACCAGCACGCTGACCGGGCCATGCTCGGTCTTGACCTTGTTGAAAGCCGCAACCGTCGAGTCCCAGTCGGCTACATTGCCGACCGAGGCGTAGAAGGTGTGGCCGAGGGCTTTTTGCTCGTCAAGCCACTTGCTGAAGTCACGTGTCGGGCCGCAGCCCGCCACCACGGTGAAGCCATCCTTGGCTAGCCGCTGACAAATGGCGGTTCCGATACCGCCCATTCCTCCGGTGACATAGGCTACTTTTTTTGACATTTGTTCTCCTTGGGGTTTTTGGGGTCAGAGTCCAAATTCATCGTGCCTTTGGCACGCCCGCCGGGTGCGATGCTCTGCATCGCAATGAAATTGGCGTCTGACCCCAATAACCCCATTTTTACCCGAAATTCAGGGCACTTCTAGAAATTCAGATTTTCAGGATAAAGTGCAAGGCGCGTGGCGCGGAGCAACCGGAATGTACTTAAGGTACATGAGGATTGCGAGCACCGCGCAACGCAGCAATTTGCCTGAAAAATGAATTTATAGAAGTGCCCTTAGCGTTCGATAGTCAGGGCAACCCCCATACCGCCGCCAATACACAGGCTGGCAATGCCTTTTTTAGCATCGCGGCGCACCATCTCGTGCAGCAAGGTGACCAAGATGCGGCAACCAGACGCGCCAATCGGGTGACCAATCGCAATTGCGCCACCATTGACGTTGACCTTGCTGGTGTCCCAGCCCATTTCTTGATTGACGGCGCAGGCTTGTGCGGCAAAAGCTTCGTTGATTTCCAGCAGGTCAAGGTCTTGCGCCTTCCAGCCTGCGCGTGCCAAGGCTTTGGTCGATGCTGGCACCGGGCCCATGCCCATGTAGGCGGGGTCAAGGCCAGTGGTGGCGTAGCTGGCGATACGGCCCAGTGGCTTTAAACCCAGCGCGGCAGCTTTTTTGGCCGTCATCACCATCACGGCGGCGGCACCGTCGTTCAGGCCTGATGCATTGCCGGCGGTGACACCGCCAGCTTTGTCAAACGCCGGGCGCAAACCGGCCAGCACTTCAGCACTGGTTTTGCGGTTGATGAACTCGTCAGCAGCAAACACAATCGCATCGCCTTTTTTCTGGGCGATTGAAAACGGCACGATTTCGCTTGAGAATTTGCCTGCATCCTGCGCGGCAGCGGCCTTGGTCTGGCTGGCAAGTGCCAGTGCGTCCTGTGCTTCGCGGCTGATTGAGTATTTTTTGGCCACGTTTTCAGCCGTGATACCCATGTGGTATTGGTTGTAGACATCCCACAGACCGTCAACAATCATGCTGTCAACCATCTTCCAGTCGCCCATGCGCTGGCCGTCACGCGAGCCGTTCAATACGTGGGGCGACATACTCATGCTTTCTTGCCCGCCAGCAATCACGATCTCGCTGTCGCCGGTGGCAACAGATTGCGCAGCCAGCATCACGGCTTTCAGGCCGGAGCCGCAAACCGCGTTGATGGTCAAGCCCGGAATACCATGCGGAAAACCAGCCTTCAGCACGCTTTGGCGCGCCGGGTTTTGGCCTACGCCAGCCGTCAGCACTTGGCCCATGATGACTTCGCCAATTTGGTCGCTGGATAAGCCTGAACGCTCCAGCACGGCCTTGATAACCGCAGCGCCCAGCTCGGTTGCGGGCGTTTTGGCCAAAGAGCCAGCAAACTTGCCGACGGCGGTACGACCAGCTGAAACGATAACGATGTCTTCCATGATGCTTTTCTTTCTTTAAAAATTTTGCGGGAGGGCTTTCACCTTGACATAGCGTCCGGGTGCAGCCTCTATTGGCTTGTGCGTGCGGCTGCCATAGGCCTTGGGTGCGGCGATCTGTTTGCCTGCATGACCTTTGAGCCAGCTAGACCAGTCGGTCCACCAACTGCCGGGGTGCTCAGTTGCTGTTTTCAGCCAGTCGGCATGCGCTGCGGGGAAATTGTTGACAGGCAGTTTGTCGTTCGTCCAGTAACTACGTTTGTTTTTAGCGGGTGGGTTGATAACACCCGCGATGTGGCCAGACGCACCCATGACGAAACGCTTTTTACCCGGCAAGTGCTGTGTCGATGCATACGCACCGCCAATTGGCACGATGTGGTCTTCACGCGAGCCATAGATGTAAGCGGGGATATCGATTTTGTTCAGATCAATTTTTTGTCCGCACACAACCAGTTTGCCGGGCTTGATGAGATTGTTTTCAAAATACATGTTGCGCAAGTACCAAGCATAAAACGGGCCGGGCAAGTTGGTGGAGTCGCTATTCCAATACAGCAGGTCAAAAGGCGGCGGGGTTTCGCCTTTCAGGTAATTGCCGACCACGTAGTTCCACACCAGATCATTGGGGCGCAAAAAGCTGAAGGTTGATGCCAAGTCTTGCCCTTTTAACAAACCGCCCTGCCCCATTTCCTGCTCGCGGTATTTGACCGAGGTTTCGTCGATAAAGATGTCGAGAATGCCGGTGTCGGTGAAGTCGAGCAGTGAGGTCAGCAGCGTCACGCTGGCAGCAGGCTTTGCGCCCTTGTCCGCCAGCACCGCCAGCGCGGTGGCCAGTATGGTGCCGCCTACGCAAAAGCCCAGTGTGTTGATGGTTTTAGCACCGCTGATGGCTTGTACAACACTAATCGCCTTGATGGCGGCATGCTCGATGTAGTCATCCCACTTCTTCGTAGCCATTGACGCATCGGGGTTGCGCCAGCTCACCACAAATGTGCGATGCCCTTGGCTCACAGCGTAGCGAATGAGGGAGTTTTCGGGCTGCAAATCGAGAATATAAAACTTGTTGATGCAGGGCGGCACCAGCAAAATAGGCCTTTCATGCACCTTGGCCGTCAAGGGCTTGTATTCAAGCAACTGGAAAAATTCGTTTTCAAACACCACAGCACCCTCAGTGGTGGCGACGTTTTTACCGACTTCAAACAGGCTCTCGTCGGTCATCGACACATGCCCCTGCTTCATGTCGTGCAGCATGTTCTGAATGTCTTTGCCTATGCTTTGACCCTGCGTGGCAATCGCTTTATGGATGGCCTCGGCGTTCATCGCCATGAAGTTGCTCGGCGCTGAGGCGGCAACCGCCTGCTCAACCGCAAAGCGCACTCTGGCTTTGGTTTTTGCGTCCCCTTCGACGGCCTCGGCCATGCTCATCAGGGTGCGGGCGTTGAGCAGGTAGTTGGCAGCAGAAAATTTGGCAACCGGGCTATCAGCCCAGGCTTGATTTGAAAACCGCCTGTCAGACGCAGCCGAAAGTGCCTCAGGTATGGCCGCCCCAGCCTGCATGCCCTGGTTCCAGAGCGCCGCCGCGTCTGCCAGGTAGCGCTGCTGGATTTGCTGTAACTGGGCAGCATCAAAGTTGATGCTGGGCAGGCCACCGGGTGGCAAACCCGTACCAGCAGAACGACTGCCGCCGCCAAAACCACCCATGGCCTGCTGCAAACCTGCAGTAAAGGTTTTTTGCATCTGTTGGACGGCATCGGCCCAGTTTGCGTCAGAATTCATGCCTGTCTCCCGAGTATTCTTGCTTGTCATATGAATCGTATTCATTCTAAAGCGCGCCTTCGCTAAAAATACCATGTACCTCGTTGTTATTGCCTGGATTTATGTCGTGCTGATGATGAGCGTTGCAGAAGCCACCAACAGCAACGGCACGCTGCTCGGTGCCAGCATCACTTTTGTGCTCTATGGTGTCGGCCCCGTCGCACTGGTGGTCTACCTGATGGGCACGCCTGCACGCCGCAAGGCCATCAAGAAGCGCGAGGCTGACGCGCTGACCAGACAAACCTCTGTTGACGTTGATGCGGGCAGCCCCGCCGGGGATGCGAAAAACAGGCACTAGGCCCACGTCACACCCGCCAGATACAGGCCGCCATCCGGCCTGTCGTTCCAAAACCATTGCCGTTCAAACCGGCATCACGGCGATGCGAAAAAAATCTTGCTGGGTTGCTGACCGTACACCACGGCGCGCTGCCGTCGTTGCCGTAGACCTGCTGGATACCCAGCGCCTGCAATCTGTGTCGCGCCAGCCCAGGCAGGTCAGCCATGTATTTGTCGCTGCTACTGCGTACGAAAAAACGGCTCGCGTCAGGTTGACTGGCCTCAAACACAGCCTTCACCTCGGCACCCACTTGAAACGCCGATGGGCCTATGCATGGACCTAGCCACGCTATGATTTCAGGAGCTTCTCGCGCCCGTATTGATTGGTCTACGGCACTAAAAGTACCCTCAAAAGTGGTCAAAACAGCCTCCAGAACACCTTTGTAGCCGAAATCAGCCACACCAGCTAGGCCGCGCCAGCCTGCATGGGCTGCAGCGACCACCGTGCCGTCCCTATCCGTTAGCAAAACCGGCAGGCAGTCGGCCACCATAATGGTGCAGGCCAGTTGGTGCTGCGTGGTGATGCAGGCATCGGCAGTGAGGCCGTTTTCAGTCGCCGCATGGAGCGTGAGCACGTCTGCACCATGTACCTGCTGCATAAAAACTGGCCGGGTTTGCATCAGCCTTTGCAACTCTGCGCGATTCGCTTCGACGCTCCCGGGCGAGTCGCCCACATGGTCACCAAGGTTCATGCTGTCCCACGGCACGCTCGACGCGCCGCCGCTGCGCGTGGTGAAGACAGCCCGCACATTGCTGGGTACTGGCCAGTCGGGGGTAATCCAGTCAGGGCTCAAAGTCAGGGCAAGCCGAGGGCTGCGCTTGTTGAAATGCTGGCAAGGCCATACAGGCATCAAACGCGGCCATGGTGCGCGGCAGGCCTTCAAACGGCACGTTAAAACGCTGTGCATTGAATATTTGCGGCACCAAGCAGCAGTCCGCCAGCGTCGGCGTATCGCCATAGCAAAACTTGGCGCGTGGAAGTTGCGCTAGTTGCCTCTCAAACGCCTCCAAGCCTTCGCGGCACCAATGCACATACCAGGTGTTTTTGGCCTCTTCGTCAACCTTCAACACCCGGCTTAAGTATTTCAAAATGCGCAGGTTGTTAAGGGGGTGGATCTCGCAAGCAATCGACTGCGACAAGGCCCGCACCCGGGCGCGACCCAGCGCGTCTTTTGGCAGCAGTGCGGGCTCAAGGTATTTGTCGTCGAGGTATTCGATGATGGCCATGGACTGCGATAACTTAACGCCATCAATCTCCAGCAGCGGCACCAGGGCATCAGCAGACAGTGCGGCGTAGGCCGGCAATTTGTGGTCGCCCTTTGCAAGATGTACGGGGACGTAGTCGTAACTCAGCCCTTTGAGCGCTAGTGCAATACGTACCCGAAACGAGGCGGACGAGCGAAAGTAGTTGTGTAATTTCATGGTCGATTTGTGGCTGATGGGGTCTTTGGAGCATAAACCGAAACCACTGGCGCGTACTCGACGAGCCGACCCTAGAAAAATTAGCCCCCTCGGGGGCAGCGAGTTACGCGAAGCGAACGAGCGTGGGGGCACAATACAGCCGTGAGCATTCCCCAATCGTTTATCCAGGAACTGTTAGCGCGCGCCGACGTGGTCGATATCGTTGGCCGCTATGTGCAGCTCAAAAAAGGCGGTGCCAATTTCATGGGCCTGTGCCCTTTTCATGGCGAAAAGTCAGCGTCTTTCAGCGTCAGCCCGGCCAAGCAGTTCTACCATTGCTTTGGCTGCGGCAAAAATGGCAACGCCATCAGCTTTTTGATGGACCACGCGGGCATGACGTTTATCGAAGCCGTGAAAGATCTGGCCCAGCAATACGGCTTGCAAGTGCCCGAAGACGATGTATCGCCGCAAGACCGAGCCAAGGCCGTGCAAATGCGCGAGCAACAGGCCACGCTGACCAGCGTGCTTGAAAAGGCCGGTGTGGCTTACATCAAGCACCTGCGCAGCTCTGAAAAAGCGATTGCCTATTTCAAGGGCCGTGGCCTGTCAGGCGAGATCGCCAAAACCTTTGGCTTGGGCTATGCCCCTGAAGGCTGGCGCAGCTTGGCCAGCGTTTTCCCCGACTACAACGACCCGCTGCTGGTTGAAAGCGGCCTGGTGATTAGCGGCGAGTCGGGGCAGGAAAACGCTGTAGGCGAAGCCAAGCGTTACGACCGATTCCGCGACCGCGTGATGTTCCCCATCCGCAACGTCAAGGGTGAATGCATTGGCTTTGGCGGTCGCGTGCTGGGCGACGAAAAACCAAAGTACCTCAACTCGCCCGAGACCCCCGTCTTCAGCAAGGGCCGCGAGTTGTACGGCCTGTTTGAGGCACGCACCGCCCTGCGCGAACACGGCTACGCCCTAGTGACCGAGGGCTATATGGACGTGGTGGCGCTGGCGCAACTGGGCTTTGCCAACGCCGTAGCCACGCTGGGCACAGCCTGCACCACCGAGCATGTGCAAAAGCTGTTTCGCTTTACCGATTCGGTCGTCTTCAGCTTTGACGGTGACAGCGCTGGCCGCCGGGCAGCGCGCAAGGCGCTTGATGCCGCTCTTGCCTTTGCAACCGATGTGCGCAGCGTCAAGTTTTTGTTCCTGCCTGCCGAGCACGACCCCGACAGCTTCATTCGCGAAAACGGCACCGAAGGTTTTGCGGCGGCTGTCAGCAAGGCCGTACCCTTGAGCAAGTTCATGCTGGAGGCCGCTGGGCAAGCTTGTGATCTGGACAGCGCCGAAGGCCGCGCCCACATGGCCAGCAATGCACGACCGCTGTGGACGCTATTGCCTGACGGCACACTTAAAAAGCAGCTGCTGGCCGAGATTGCCGACAAGGTGCTGATTGATGTGCGCGACCTACTGGAAGTGTGGCAACCGGCCAGCACAGGCTACAAAGGTAGCAACCAGTCAAGCTACAAAAACAATAGCACGTCACGTGTGAAAACAAGCGGCTCTGGCCAGAATATCCTGTCAAATCCGGGCCAAAACAAGTCAAATGATGACTTTGGCGGCTACCCGGAGGCCTTTTCAGATACTGCCGATTATTCAAACTCTGAGCCCTACTTTCCGGCATCCGAGGCCCCGGCCCCCAGCTACTCCTATGCAGCCACTGCCGCCAGCCGCACGCCGCGCCCCCCCGCAAGACGTATTACGGGCCGCTTGCTGCCAGCCAGCCGAGAAGACCGCGTACTGCGCCTGCTGCTAACCGAGCCGCAAAGCTGGGATCGCCTGAACGCCGAAGAGCACGTTCTGCTCTCCAGCTTGCCGGTACCGCACGGGCCGCTTTTTACCTGGTTTGAAAGCCAGTTGCACGAGCACGGCCCACAGCCCTGGGCGGCGCTGCGCGAAGGCCTGCGCGGCCACGCGAACGAGGGGCACGCGATGGCGCAAATCTCGCAAATCCCCGAAGGCATAGAGGGCGACTGGGCCGAGGTACGCAGCATCATTGACCAGCTGTTAAAGCTTGCGCGCCAGCAAGAAATGAAAGAGCTCGCCGCCCGCGCCGGCTCAGACCCCGAGGCCATGCAGCGCTATAAAGAGCTGGCGGCGAGTTTGAGGGCACGTCTATAAATTCATTTTTCGGGCGAATTGCGGCGTTGCGCGGTGCTCGAAATCCTCACGTACCTGAAGTACGTTCCGGTTCCTGCGCTCCGGGCGCCTTGCACTTCATCCCGAAAATCTGAATTTCTAGAAGTGCTCTGAAAACTAAAAACTCCAGTCTTAAACCCGTTTTTATTGCACAAAAAAACAGGCATCAGGGTATAATCCGCCTTTCGATACGGCAAGCGCGACAGCAACACCTCCGGTACCGGCCTCCTGAGACCTCAGGAAACTCACAATAAATGGCCAGATTCCCCCAGGGGATTTCCGCAAGGACTGCACACCAAATGTTCGCCCAAACAACTTGCCGCCCATCCCCGTGGGCATTTTTTGCGCCCTGCGTTTTGCCGTCCGTGGTTTCAGAATTTTTTCATCCTGACCGCATGGTCACGAGCGCGGTGCTTTGTGCATATGAAGGTTTTTGACACCCTGAGGAGATCGCCATGCCTTTGCAAAAGTCCAAGAAGCCACCCGTAAAAGCGGTAAAAACCAAAGCTGCGCCAGCTGCAAAATCGCCAGCCAAATCTTCAGCCAAGGCAAACAGCAAGATTACAGCGGTTAAAAAAGTCAAAAAAACCGCCATATCCACCAAGTCACCCGCCGTTAAAAAGCCTCAAGCGCCCGCCAAACCCGTGGCCAGCAAAGTTCCCCTGAAATCTGAAAAGTCCCCGAAGAAAGCCCCTCCAGTGCCCTTCAAGCCCAGTCCTGAATCCAAGTCCGTCGCTAAAGCAGCACCCGCCAAGGCCGTTGCCGTCAAGCCAGTTGCAGCCACAGTCGCCGAAGCCCCGGTCAAAAAGAAACCCGGCCGCCCACCTAAAAGTCCTGCCGCCGATGTAGAAGGCGCAGCCTCTGCTGGTGCTGCCAAGCGTAGCCGCAAGCCAAAACTCGCCCTCAAGGGTGATGGCGACAAAGACCTGTCAGACGTGGTTGCCAAGTTTGAAGAACCCATCGCCGAGACGACCGAAAAAGTCAAACCCCTGCGCATGAAGATCAGCAAGGCGAAAGAGCGCGCCTTGATGAAAGAGTTCGGCCTGGACGAAACCGTGCTCTCGGAAGAAGACATGGCCAAGCGCCGTGCGCGACTGAAGGCGCTGATCAAGCTGGGCAAGACGCGCGGCTACCTGACGCACGGCGAAATCTCCGATCACCTTCCCGACAAGCTGATCGATGCCGAAACCATGGAGGCGGTCATCCTCACGCTGAACGACCTCGGCGTGGCTGTTTACGAGCAGACGCCTGACGCCGAGTCCCTGCTGCTGAACAACACCGGTCCGACGGTCGCAACCGAAGAAGAAGCCGAAGAAGCTGCCGAAGCCGCTCTGTCTACCGTTGACAGCGAGTTTGGCCGCACCACCGACCCGGTGCGCATGTACATGCGCGAAATGGGTACGGTCGAGCTGCTAACGCGTGAAGGCGAAATTGAAATCGCCAAGCGCATCGAGGGCGGCCTGATGAAGATGATGGAAGCCATCTCGGAAAGCCCGGTCACGATTGCAGAGGTTTTGCGTCTGGGTGAAGAAATCCGCGAAGGCAAAATCGTCATCTCCACCGTAGTGGATGGTTTTTCAAACCCCAACGAAGCCGACGATTACGTGGCCGAAGAAGACTTTGACGAGTTCGACGAAGAAGACGATGACGACGGCAATGGCGGCAGCAAAGCGCTGACCAAGAAGCTTGAAGAGCTGAAAAAAGAAGCCTTGAGTCGGATCGACAAAATCGCGTCCCTGTTCGAAAAAGTCCACAAGACTTATGACAAGGAAGGTTACGGGTCGCCGCTGTACACAAAGAACCAGAAAGCCCTCAGTGACGAGCTGATGACCGTGCGCTTTACCGCCAAGACAATTGAAAAACTGTGCGACCTGCTGCGCGGCCAGGTGCTGGATGTTCGCAAGAAAGAGCGTGAACTGCGTCGCATCATCGTCGAGAAATGCGGCATGCCGCAAGAGATTTTCATCAAAGACTTTCCGCCCAATCTGCTCAACCTCAAATGGGTTGAAAAGCAGGTTGCTTCGGCTAAGCCATGGTCGGTCATCATGGCGCGCAACATTCCACCGATTCAGGAACTGCAAACCAAACTCGGCGAGTTGCAGGCACGTGTGGTGGTGCCGTTGGGCCAGTTGAAAGACATCAACAAGCGCATGAACGAAGGCGAGACCAACTCGCGCTATGCCAAGAAGGAAATGATCGAGGCCAACTTGCGCCTGGTGATTTCGATTGCGAAGAAATACACCAACCGTGGCCTACAGTTCCTCGATTTGATCCAGGAAGGCAACATCGGTTTGATGAAAGCCGTGGACAAGTTTGAATACCGTCGCGGCTACAAGTTCTCCACCTATGCAACCTGGTGGATTCGCCAGGCGATCACCCGTTCCATCGCTGACCAGGCGCGTACCATCCGCATCCCGGTACACATGATCGAGACCATCAACAAGATGAACCGCTTGAGCCGCCAGCACTTGCAAGAGTTTGGCTTTGAGCCGGATGCCAGCGTGCTTGCCGAGAAGATGGAGATTCCTGAAGACAAGATCCGCAAGATCATGAAGATCGCGAAAGAGCCGATCTCGATGGAAACGCCGATTGGTGACGATGATGATTCGCACCTTGGCGACTTCATTGAAGACAGCTCCAACACCGCACCGATGGAAGCCGCGATGCAGGCCGGCCTGCGCGATGTGGTCAAAGACATCCTCGACAGCCTGACCCCACGCGAAGCCAAGGTGCTGCGTATGCGCTTTGGTATCGAGATGTCAACCGACCACACGCTGGAAGAAGTCGGCAAGCAGTTCGACGTGACGCGCGAACGCATTCGCCAGATAGAAGCCAAAGCCCTGCGCAAGCTCAAGCACCCATCGCGCTCGGATAAAT
>JBCKNC010000087.1:0-11116 GCA_038902915.1 Polaromonas sp. | reverse complement strand
TACGAAAAAACACCTCCAAGCTTGCTGAGCCACAGCAAGTAGCCCTTTACAATGCGTACTGGTTCGGGGCGTTAGCTCAGTTGGTTAGAGCAGAGGACTCATAAGACAAGTCACACGCGGCTTTGGCTTGCACTAAGGTCAAGAAACGTAACGAGTTTTCCTTGCCGTCGAGTGCCCTCTGGTGGGTCCGCCGAACTGGTTGCCGAACGGGGCCGAACACCTCGCTCGGATGGTCATAGGTTTTCCCCAATGGAATCAACGCAATGGCCATACCGACCGACGAACCGGTTGCCGACCGTATGGCCTTTTCGGGGGTGTTCCAAGCAGTTCCCCCCGCGTGGGGCCAATGGCCTCGCTATGCCGCCTTGCTATGCCGCTTCGCTTGCCGCTTCGCTATGCCGCCCTGGGTTGCCGCTGTGGCACCAGCACCGATGCCGCGTTGGCCGCCTCTTGCAATGTCTTGGCCGAAAGATGGGCATAGCGCATGGTGATTTTGGGGTCACTGTGGCCGAGAATCATTTGCACTTGGTATAAGCTTCGACCGGCAGACACCAACATGCTGGCGAAGGTATGGCGCAGGTCATGTATCCGCACGTTATCGTTCAGTCCAGCTTCCTTGCGGATGCGACACCAGACCTTGCTGATAGACGTAAACGGCTTGCCGGTATGCTTATTCACAAACAGGTACTCCGACCTTTCCTTGGTGTCCAATTGATCCAACACCCACATGGCGCTGTCGTTAAGCGGGACTGACGACGCACGCTTGGACTTGCTGTTGGTGGCGGGTATTCTCCACACACGATTGACCAGATCAACCTCAGACCACTTCGACAAAAGCGCTGAAGTTTTGCGCTGGCCCACGCTGACGAGAAACATCAGAATTAACGACACCGTGCGATTCTTGTCAGCCCGCAGCACGGCCACCAGACGTTGCACGGCTGCGTCATCCAAATAGTTCTCTACGCCATTGTCCACGTTGAAAAGTGCAATGCCCACCAGCGGATTTTTCTCCAAGTATTCCCATTGAACGGCCAGGTTCAGCGCTCTGCGAAGCAGCTTCAAGCTATGGTCTGCCGAAGCTGGACTCTGGCCATTCGTCAGCAGGTCATTGTGGAACACCTGCACTTCACGGCGGGAAATTTTATCCAGAGGTAGGGAGCCAAAGCGAGGGCCAATATGGATGCGAAAAAGCTGTTCATCTTTCTTGGCGCTGCGTTTGTGCAAGACCGCATGAGGCTGGTAATGATCCGCCATGAAGGTACGCAAAGTCATTACTGATTTTGGCTCGATGGCCGGTTGCTTTGACGAAAGCAGATGTTCAGCCTTATGTTGCTGGGCAAGCTTGCGGGCCTGGGTCAGGCTCAATTCCTTCACGGTGCCAAGCCGCTTGTAGGTGTTGGTGCCCTTCGCATTTTTCAAACGCAAGTACCACGTGGGATTAGACGTTGCGCTGGCACGGCATTCGACAAAAAGTCCAGGCGCGTCATTGCCCACTGAGTATTCAATCTTGCTTTTTCCGGCGGGGCAAACCAATCCGGTCGCCATGAAGGCGGGGGTGAAATTCTGGATCACGTCAAATACCTCGGGAGTTAGAGCCAATTGCCAGGGGCGCATTCGGCGATGGATGGGCTGCATGGATGGGCAATGGCTTGCTCACATCACGCAGGGCGGCAAAGAAACGGTCAATAAAGGTCATCAGAGGGCTCCATAAAAAACATAGGCTTACCGGCGGGATCGAAAAAAACATCCGGCCCGCACGGCCTGGGGGTGGCGGGTGGGGGCAAAACGGCACCGGAGCGGCCCCTCGGGGTGTCGCCTATAGGGTGGCCATGGGGTCGGCTCCGGGGGGGGGGGGGGGGGGGCAGTTTTCGAAGAAATTCCTAATGACGGCCTTTCAAAATCGACAGGGTTCAATTTTTAAATCCATCATCAAGAATTTGTGTTTTCTGCTCCCCCTCCCCACCCCTGGGACGGCATCCCGGACCGGCCCCGAAGGAAAATCTGCGGTTTTTGCCCCCACCTGCCCCCCCCGAGGCCGTCTCAAGCCGGGTCACTGCCCTCCCGATCAATTGATGTGTAAACAAACTTCGTGAGTGGCTTGAGTGGGATGCGCCACTTGTGCTGCTCGTTGATCTTCTTGGAGTCACCGAACAGTTGCCGCAGGATGGCCGCACATTCCTTGCACTGCGGATTTGTTGGACGGTCAAATTCCAGCCTGGTCAGCACCTCGATGGCGGTCATGGCCGGGTTGTCGGGCTTGTCCTTCAGTGCCATGTCCACGATGCCCAGCAGGCGCTCCCTGATGACACTGACACTGAGGTGTTCACTGTTGCAGGATTCCAGCGATGCCTCTTCCGCCTGTGTCAGCCACCATTGCTCGCCAGCCTTGACATCCTCGGCCAGTTGGGCAAACAACTGTTGCATGTCGATGCCGTGCGTGAAGTTGATGTGCGTGACCGGAATCGTCCACCAGCGACTATTGCCCGTGGTGTCCACCAGAAAGTTTGATTCATTCACCGTGGCACAGAACACCGTGCGTCTGGGATATTCAGACTCGCCGTGGGCATAGGGTCTGCGCACCTTGTCGAAGTCGGCGGTCAAGAATCCCTTGAGGCGGGCGATGTCTTTTTTGAAAGAGCTGTCGAGTTCTCCGATTTCCACGATCCAATGGGTGATGGCTCCGAGCACAGAATCCTTTGAGCCGCCGTCCATGTGGTGATCGACCTTGACCACTGTTTCTCGTAAAACATCATCCGACACCAGTGATCTGACCCAACTGGTTTTGCCCAGCCCCTGCGGCCCCTGCAAAGTCAGCACACCGCGTGCCTTGAATCCGGCGACCACCATGGCCGAAGCCACCGCACTGAGCAGCCACCGATAGATAACGGCCTCTTTCAGCCTGATCGGGAAACCCTCGCGCGCCGTGAGGGTGGCGTACATCGCCGGCAATCTATCCTCCCCGTCCCACGGTTTTGAGGTGATCCACAGCGCCACCGGGTTGTAGGCGTTTCTGTCACCCAGCACCGTCACATAGTCCGCTATTGGCCCCAGCGGCAGTCCGTTCTGCGCGGCCAGACTGTTGATCGTGATCATCGCCACGTTGTCGGCGTTATCCACTGTGCCGCTGTTACCCGGCAAAGAAATTTGTAGCTTTTTCTTGATGACGTTGTACCTGACCGTGATGTCATAAGCATTGAGCATGAACTTGACGTTGGAGATGGTTGCCGGTGGTGGGTAAAGTGAGTTGCGTGGTGGATTCGGGAATGATGCGGGCGGTATCGACTGAGCATGATCCAGGCTGAAGTCGGGTAGACCGGCCTCCACCGCCGGAGGCGATTCTGGCTGTATGGCGGTGCTCAGAACAGGCGGCACAACCGGTGCTTCGACGATTTCGCCCGATGTGCTGGCCGCCGTGACATCAGTGGCTTGCGGCTCGGCCTCAACCGGGGGCGTTTCCGTGGCCACAGCCCCCTCGGGCGGCGGATTGGTTGTGGGCAGGGAAGATGCAATTTCCGTCCATAGCGCGTCTTTGGAAAATTCGGTCATAAGTTGCACCCCCCCGTCTGGTGTTTTCGGGCTGCCCATTACTCAACGTCCGCTCTGTTGATAGAAAGGCTATCGGCAGGAACGTACTTGCGCGGGCCTTTTTTGCCGGGGTTGCTTTCAAGAAGCGGGATCAGGTTCCGCCGGACGAACAGCTTCAGGCAACGCCCGATGGCGATGCGGGTGCCGAATTTTCGGGTGCGCCAAAGTGGATCGTTCAGAATCGCCTGGACCTTCAAAGGCTTGAGGAAAGCCAGCGTGGGCATGGACTCGCGTGCCAGTCGCCATGTCCACTCAACCTGCCCTTGAAAAACCCAATTGCGCCCAATTTGTATGCCAAAGACGGGACCTTTTGGACCCGTTCGCGTTTGAAAAACGAGGGCTCGGATAGATTCAGATGCGGGCGCTGAGCTCTGTTGGCCCAGGTCAGGTTCTAGGGAATTTGCTAAGCCTGACCGTGCGGCTAGCTCAGTGGGGGCGGGTGTCGAAGGCGCGACCGCGAGGGTTGCCTTAACTATTTCTACAGTGGTTGAGTCTGACATGCAGAACTCCTTTTTCAAACAAGCATCAGCAGTGTGCTGACTACAGTGAAAGAGGAGCCTGAATACTCGGGCTGTATTAGCGGATGGAGATACCCACCCGACCTCGGCGCACCAATTGCTGGTGCCCATTGTTTGCAATTTTACCAACGCCATTGCAGTTGGGCAAATGCTTTTTGCAAAATATTTCAGCGACCGCCGCCACCTTGACCCTCTTCGTCGGTTCGGAAGGTGACGGCAGTTTTGAAATGAACTGCTGAACGTACGTTCGCTTGGGAAAACAAAAAGTGGACGCCTTCGAATGTGGCTCCGGCACTGCAAATATTGGCGTGGCGATCGCGCAACAAACACCCGCGCTAGTCAATGGCCCGCAGGATGGACGTCGCCTCGATATGCTCGAACATGAATTCCCGTAAAAGGTGATATTGGCGCGCGCACACCTCCGACAGTGCGTCGCCGCCAAAGGATAAATTTGAGTAGGCGTACAGCGAAGCCGTGAGGCCCAGGGCATCGGCACTCATGCTGCCCTCGAAGCCGTTCTCCGAAACGACCTTGAAGGTTTCAATCGACTCAGGCGACATGTAAAAAGCGCCGTTGCTGAGTTCGTAAAAAATCCAGCTGCCTCCTCGATAGTCTTTAGACAATATGCTCGCCGTGTTGAAGATGCAAGGCTCCAGTCGCATCGGGAAGTTCACGCCGAAAAGCTTGGCGGTGTGGCTCACGCGCCGGTGGCCATCAAGCCGTTCACGCGAAATAGGTGTGGTCATGAAAATGCTCCGAAAAAAAGCACCGCTCCAGAACCCGCTGTGACGCGAGCCGGGGAGGGTGGCGGTGGTGGGAAGGCCTGCACAATGGCTGGCCAATGTAGTCGTCGTGGATCGGCTTCTCGGTGGTTGAAGCTCGGGTACTCAGTGCCAGGGCGCGTGGCCTATCGCGTCGCTATCCAAGCCCGCCAGCATATTGGCCTCAGCAGTAATGGTGTTACCCTAAAGCAGCGAGCTGGGTGGCAGATCAAAGTCGATGGCACGTTGGGTTGCCTCAAGTACAGCGCAGTCGAAGTTCATGATAATTTTCCTTTCAGGGTTTACGGATTTTGAAAAAATAGAAGGCCGATGCAGCACCGATCAAAGTCGGGACCACAAGCCATGGAAACAGGAAGACCAGGACGGCCACAGCGCCAACCGCAAGGCCACGGGTTGAAGAGAAAAAGAGGCCCAGCAGCGCGAGGGCCACCAATGCTGCGGTGATGCTTGCGGTCAATCAGCCGCCTTGAGCTTCTTGCTCTTCTTGGTGGGTGCAACTTCATTGCGCGCCATGTAGGCCGCCACGGCTTTCTCGAACGTGAGTCCGGGCACATGGGCATGGAGCCTCGTCGAATTTTCAGCATTGGTGACAAGGCCGATCGTCCTTATGGCACTGAGTAAAAAGGAAAATGTATTCACGCTTTTTCCAGGGTGTAAAGGTTGAAACGCCTTTCCACTCAACGCCTCCTCGCCGATCACAATGGAGTTAATTTGAGATGCGGCTGCCCAATCTTTGCAGAACATTCCCTTGCCCGAATTCGATGTGATGGCAAGGTGCAGCGTGCCGTTCTCAGTGTGCCGCCCTACGATGAATTCCAGCGTTGAGCGACCGGATAACGATGGGCATTCGCCTTTGTGGATGACGGTGATGGGATCGATTTCTACGGTGCCGACCGTGGCCTCGGCTTCAGTCAAGGTTGCTTTTTTGGACATAAAAATTCTCCTTTGGTGTTGATGATTGGATTGAATGAATAATGCTAATGAGGCTTATTCAAATAAGGTGCTAGCTTTATCGCTACTGTTTTGATAGCACTCATTACTGCAGGGCGTGAGGCCTCAGAAAACGATTGCATATAGCAGCATTGCGATCCCCAGCCAGATTGCGGCGATCATGGGAATCTGCCATGCTGTTGCCAAGCTGTAGAGCAGCTCCCTTTTTGCTTGGCGGCTGAATTTTTTCCAGATTGACGGCGGGCTGCCCATGTCGTTTATGGAGTCCATCACCTTGTCAGATGCGCGGAGAATTTCTAGGGTCTTGTAGGTGCTGTGCTTGAAGCTGGTGCGTGGGCTTTTACGCATGGTTGCCTTTCGTGGGTAACTAAATCAGCGTCAGCGATGGTGTCGCTGGAGCTTCGGATCAGCCGCATATCTCTAGGCGCGAGACCTTGGGTATTCGTGGCCTAGGCCGGTAGAACGTATCCCTCGGAAAATGCTGTGCAATGATGGTGTGAACGATCATGAAAAACTCCAAAAAAAAAGGCGGCACCCCAGAACGTGAATTTCAGAATGCCGCCTCGATAGAGCACTTTTTGCCGTGCTCAGATGGCTTTGCAGCTTTACCTGTTTATGGTCCGCCGTAATTGCTGCCAACCTGGGACTTGTTGTTCTTACCTATACAAAAAAATTGCTGTCGAAGTTCTCCGTGTGCAGCATCGCTATGAAAATTGCATCCGGATGGATCGACTTTTGGATGTCGCCGACCCGCAAAAATTTGCGTTCGAACGGCAACTCGGGGCTGACGCTGTAGGCCGCGTCTGAATCAAACAGTCCACGATCCATCCCGAGCATTTCGGCCATCACCGGGACTTGTATCTCCACGTACTGATCCGGCTGCAATCCATCGATCAACTCCAGCACATTTTTGATGCAGAGCACCACCGCGTTACTACTCAGGAGGACCTCTTCTGGATGCACGGAATGATCCTGGCTCAAATTTTGTACGTGCTCCGCTCCGGCCTGATCCGCCAAGCTCATTGCCAGCGGCGAGTAGGAGTTCAGGGTGACTGCGTAGTCCTTCGGCAGTCGTGGCGCACCGCTGAAGACCACGCCGCGCAGTTCAACCGGGTAGGCCACATGGCGGGCGTATCTCGCCGCGTCGGCGGGCGACAGCACCAGCGCCACCGACGCCCCTTCAGGCAGCACCGCCAGCCGCATTTCAGAGGCATTGAGGTAGTACCCTTCGTGCCCACGAATATCTGTCTCAGGTCTCCAGGCCAGGAGGTCACGCGCCCCCTCATCTTTTCCGTCCAGCGCAGCCACGGTGGACATTGCGCGGTCTGTGACGTAGACGCAGGCGGTTGCTTTCGTTTTCATGGGTAGCTCCTTTATTTAGTCGAAAAAAAACCCACCGAATGGCGGGCATGTAGTTGGTGGAAGTGGCGGTTCAGCTGGCTTTATGACTGCGGCGAGAAAGGGTTTTGGGGCCATGCGTTGACCGCCCTTCCAAATGAATATCGGGAAAGGCGGCGACAAGGTCGCGAAGTGTCTGACGGTGTGCGTCCCAGTCATGTGACTCTCGGTTGTTTCTCGACTGAAGCGCACCGAGCAAGTCGGCGTAAGCGCAACGGATCGCCGTAATTTGGTCTTTGGTCATCGTTGAATCTCCTTTGTACAGACGTAAAAAAGCACCCGAGTGACCGTGAAGTCAGGGGTGCCGATGGATTGCTTTAGCTAAAGCGTTGGAGCGATAGAGTTAGCGTGGTGGCTAAAGCCAAAGAAAAAGCGCCGGGGTCATCCGAGGCGCTAGCGATAGCGCCAGCGATAGCGTTGGCAGGGGTGTGGCCCTCAGGGGCAGGAGGTGACCCCGCTCTTCGGTCAGGGAAATTAGTCCCGGCCTAGTTGGGGCGAAAACGATGGTGGGTTAAATCAATGTGTCAGGTTCGATTGCTCAGCCATCGCCAGCAGAAGCGCCATGACTGCCGCCTGTTGGGTTGCGCTCATCCGGGCTACCTGCTCCATTAGCTTTGAAAACTCATCCCTGGACAAACGAGGCAAATTCGAAGTAGTCATGATTTGAAGTCACCTCTATTTTGGTTGTGACGGGGCGCGGTTGACACGGACAATGTGAATTTTGGATGACTCAACCGACGGTCACCCGAAAAAGCCCGATTTTGAAGCACGCCCCGCAGCCCAATAAATACGGGCGCGACCAGATACTGAATTTATAGCGCTTACTTCTTCAGACTGTCACGAATCTCGCGCAGCAGCACCACATCTTCAGGCGTTGCCGCTGGCGCAGAGGATGCGGCTGGCTCTTCGCGCTTCATGCGGTTGATTTGCTTGACCATTAAGAAGATGACGAAGGCCAGAATGATGAAGTTGATCGCGACGGTGATGAAGTTGCCGTAAGCCAGCACCGGTACACCGGCTTTTTTCAAAGCATCAAGCGTCATGGCCGTGCCAGCGGGCGCGTTGCCCAGCACCACGAACAGGCTGGAAAAATCAAGCTTGCCAAAAATAGAACCAATGATGGGCATGATGATGTCGCCCACCAGCGAATCAACAATCTTGCCAAAAGCCACGCCTATGATGACGCCCACGGCCAAGTCAATGACATTGCCCTTGACTGCAAACTCCTTGAATTCTTTCATCATTCCCATATCCATCTCCTTTTGTTGTGCTGGTTGCTGTGCAACGCGACCGCAGCGCACAGTGGGAGATTATCAGGACGTGGTTCAAAAAGTTTTGGGGTAACACAAACAATGTGAATTTTGGATGGTTTACCAATGACTCAACCGATGGTCACCCGAAAAAAAAGCCGATTTTGAACCAAGCCCAGCAACCCTCAAAAAGATATTTGCAGCATCCCGCTAGCGCTAGTGCTGACGGACCGGACTCCAACCGGATCGTGGCAAGCACGAGTTAACCTAATATTCGTTGGGCCGCACTGCTTTACCGAGCCATCTACTCGAACGACAGAACTGTTGATGGGTCGTGGGCTGTCAATACTGCAAGCTTCCACTCATTCGCAACCTGCCTCCAGAGGTACGTGAATCCGAAGGACCCCATCTGAGTGCCATCAGTTCTGTAGCGGACGCCCATGCAGCTAATGATGGCGAGGCCGGTCCCTAGTGATTTCGCGTGCAGTTGTGGAAAATCGGTTCTCGCGTAACCGGCCTCCTTTAACGCCGCAAGGCTTGGCTTCAAGAAGACCACAGCTTCTGCCTGACTGGTCACCGTCACGACGTTCGCTGCCGTTATGTACATCAACGGTTCGTGGTAGTACTTCACGACGCGATCCGCGTCCAAGCTGATGTTCGCGGCCAAGTATTCCGCAAACGTGTTGAGGACTGTAGGTCCAGTGTCTGATTTTGCTGCTACTTCCGAGGTCATCGCTTCTCCTGAAGCCGTGAAGATGATGGATTGTACGGCCTAACGTCTGACATAACCGGCGCGCCGTAAAGACATCAATCGCGTCGGATGAACCATGTTGCCCCGAGTAGTGTGTCCGGATTGTGTGCGATTCCAGACACCTCCGCAAGCCCCATTGGGTTCAGGGCTGGCTCGACCCGCAAGAAAAAGTCGGCGTCGAGATCGGGATTGATGAGTCCAGCAGCCGCGCCCGGATCAGCCGTTACGAGCTGGGTGTCCACGAACCACCCGTGCCCCACCGAAAGGCTCATAGCTCGGGCTATAGGGGCACCACTGGCTTTCCTGTACTACGAGGATGACAAGGTGGCCGCGCCGATGCCGGCGTTGCATGGGCTCGGCAATGCGGAGCGCAACCGGGTTGTGCAGAAGTTCGTGGATCAGTTGGCAGCAAAATAGGCCGCAAAGTAATCCACTGTTAGCGCCGACACGCTTTCCACTGACACCCTCGGCAAACGCAGGCCCGGTGTGGGTCTCATTAAACCCGGGTCGGTCCAAATCGGCGCAGGGCGTCAACGCTTCCAACTGCCGACTACGTTCGCGTTCCGACTGCAAGTATCGCGACAGCTGGAATCTCAAACACTTCCGAGGTCTTGCTCCTGTACTGCGCCATGGCTGCCTCCAAAGCGGCGACGACCGCTGGCATTGCCTCGTCAGGCTGTAAGCGAATCAAAGCGGACGCCCGAGCGGTACCCTTAGCCAGCATTTCAATCAGGCTCGCTGCGGACGAGACCGTGACGCGGGCCTCCAGCTTTCGAAACGAAGAGTGGTCGGCGCTGAAGCCGGATTCGAGCAAGAGTCTCTGGCACGTGTCGATGTTATTGATATCGCCTTGCGGTGGCGCGGGCAATGACGACCCTGGCACACCGCTATGACCAATTGCGTCGATCAGCAATTGCTGTAGCGCATGATCGGATGAAGACCACACCGTGAATGCAAACCGTCCACTGCCGCGAAGCACGCGAAGTGCCTCTGACATGGCCCGCTGCGGCGATGAGAAGTGGTGTATACCGAACCCGATCACGATTGCGTCAAACGATCCGTCTGCGAAGGGAAGACTCTCGGCGTCTGCTTCAGAGAAGGATACGGACGGATAACGCTTGCTGGCCTGCGCAACCATAGCCGCGCTGAAGTCGACTCCGGTTGCGGTGGAGCCGAGAGACGTGGCCAGAGAGGATATGAAGCCGCTGCCGCACGCGACATCGAGAAGCCTCAAGCCTGGGCGGCAATCGACCGCATCCAACAATGGACGAGCGAATGGCGCGGTCACAGTTTCGAATGAATCGGCGTAGTTCGCCGCAGCACGCTCCCACGCCGCATGCTCGAAGCTTCGGTAGCGATCATCTGAGACATTCGGTTTCATATGCCTAACAATCAGCGTTTATCCGCCGCGCCGTAAAGCCAGCACAAGACATCAATCGCGTCGGATAAACCATGTTGCCCCCGAGTTATGTGTCCGGATTGTGTGCGATTCGAGACAATTCCGCAAGCCCCATTTGGGTGACTGGCTTGCCCCGCAAGAAAAGATCGCCATCGAGATCGGGAGTCCAGCAGCCGTGCCAGCGCCGTTACGAGCTTCACGAACCGCCTGTGCCGACGTCGAGGCTCGAGCTATGGGGGCACCGCTGGCTCAACTGCGAGGATGACAAGGTGGCCGCGCCGATGCCGGCGTTGCATGGGCTCGGCATAGGGGATCGGAATCGGGTTGTGCAGAAGTTCGTGGATCGGTTGAAAAGGACGTAGATCACATGGACACTAAGCAACCCCAATTTGCAGCATCCAGCGCTGACGGATCGGGCTCCAACCGGATCGTGGCAAGCACGATCTAAGCTTGTCCGTTGACGTCATGACCACATATCCAAG
>JBCKNC010000086.1:0-11320 GCA_038902915.1 Polaromonas sp. | reverse complement strand
GTACACGGCAATTGCCTTCAGTTTCGTATCGGAGATGAAGATCAGCCTCTTCTTCTGATTGATCGCAATCCCGTTCGGCTGACGCAGTTCCTGCCCATAAGTCAGAACATATTTCCCTAGCGGGTCGAAGACTTTGACGCGTGCAAGTTTGGCGTCAACCACATGGATGCGTCCCTGATCGTTGACGCCGGAGGGATCAAAACCCCCGGTTTTCTTCGCCTGCAATGCGGGCGACGGCGTGCTATCCATCGCAATGCCCATCGGCGTTTTGAGCCTTGCATCGTCTTCTTTTTCAAACAGATGCGCCGACCTGCCGCTGCAGGTAAATGCCTTGACTTCGCCGCTCTTGGCATCGCTCACCAGCAGGCGCCCATCCGGCGTGACCATCGACCCTGTTGGGTAGCCCAACTCGAATTCGTTCGGCCTGCCGTTTGGAAAGCCGATGATCAACTCACCTTCGTCCCGCGCATCCTTTTCTGTCGTCGCGCCAATCGCCAGCATTTTTTGGGAAGCGACATCGGAAACGTATAAATTATTTTGATAGTAGGTGACGCCAAGCGCCTTCATGCGCGTTTTGCCATCGGGCAGCAAACCGTAGCTCTGGACCAGTTTGCCGGTTTTATAGTCCACAACCAGCAGATCCCCTGATTTGAAATCGGTCGCGTAAATGCGGTCGCCATCGAGCGCAACGCCAGTGATTGATGCGGCTTCGTCCGGCAGCAGGTGCAGCGTGCGTTTGTAGCCGAGCTTTTCGGTAAGTTCGTCGATGCGATCCGTGCCCAGATACGAGACCAGCAGTCTTCCTTCGCTCAGCGCCAGTGCGAAGGGTCTCAACTCGCCGGCCTCGGCTATGCTGTGCAGCCCGATGAAGACGGGCGGCTGTTCGAACAATGTGGGTTCGGTCACGGCGGCGGCACGGTCCATCAGCGAGCGGGTAAAGAAGGCAACTGCCAACCCAGCCACCACCGCTGCGATCAGCCCAACGAAAACTGCCCAGTGTGAGCGTTTCAACTGCCAGCGCATGGTTCAGCTTCCATAGAGATGAATGGTGTTGTAAAGCAGATGGATTCCCCACAATGAGAACGCAACAAAAAGCAGTCCCCCGATGGCATACCATGCAAGAAACACCCCGCGCAGCTTCTTCCAGACGGTATAAATGTGCAGATAGTTGACGTACACCAGCCAACTGATCAGACTCCATAACTCGATCGGATCCCAGCCCCAATAGCGCCCCCAGGCGGCGTCAGCCCAGATCGCACCCGAGACGATCATGATGCCCCAGAATATGAATCCCAGCAGGATGAGCCGGAAGTTGAATTCGTCGTAACGGTCGCCCGCTGCGATATCAAGTGCCGGGTCCGACCGGCCCTTGCGCTGCTTCTCGTAAAGGCGCATGGCGGCCACGCCAGCCGCGAACACGAAGCAGCCCGTCGCCGCAGTTGCAAACCCGGCATGAATAAACAGCCAGAAACTCTGCAAACTCACCACCAGCGGTTGGCCGCTGAATGGATGCGTGCCGGCCCAACCCATTAGCAGCACAACAAATGGCATTATTCCGGCGCCGACCGGACGCAGGAATGGCTTGCGCTGCTGTAGCACCAAAAAGCCAAGCATGCCGAACCACGCGCTCGCGGACATCGACTGAAAATAGGTCACAAACGCCGGATAGCCAGTTTGCGCCCACTGCGCGACAGACACTACGCTATGAAGGAAGAAACCGCCCCACGCGACGCCAATGGCGTGGTCGAGCACACGAGGTTTGCGGAACACCAGCGCAACGGCAAACAAAGCGAAGCTGAAGGCATAGCCTACGACCGTAAGCCAGAAGAGGACAGAGAATGCGGTTTGCATGGTTCACGGCTCCAAAAGTCAGCGCTGCACGTGCGTGCCGGGGGCCAGATCAAAGACGTGAAACGTTTGACCCGCCGGGAGATAAATGAGCCCCCAATAGGACACCATTATCACAGCAAATATGCTGACATAAAGCCGCGCCGCGCGGCCGCCGCCCCAGTTGTAGAAGATCCGCATATGGATATACAGGCCAACCAGCAACCAGGCCATCAAGGAGATCGAAAAGACCGGGTCCCAGCGCCACCATGTGCCAAAAATAATCGAGGAATAGTAACTGCCCAAGGCAAACATGACGCTGTGCGCAACGAAACCGAAGCTGATGTAGCGAAACGCCAGCTCATCGATAATGCTCAGCGACCGATCAGGCGTAGCCGAAGTCGGCGCCAACGCCCCACCAATTCTGGTGGACCACAGATAGAACGCCGACAGACAAAACGCCAGGGTAAACGGTGCAAAAGCGAGCCACGCAAAAAGCGCATGAAAGTCGACCCACCAGCTCTGCTCGGAAATCGTCAGCGGAATCCTTCGCGTATCAAAGAGAGCAACGCCGTACAAAAGCAGGAGCAAGGCCAGCGGAACGCAACTCAGCACCGCAAGCCTGAAATGACGATGCGCCGAACCGAACGATAGCGCGACAAACAACAGCAGAAACCAACTGGCCGCAAGCGTTGCCTCGAGGGTGCCGAAGACCGGCGGGTGACCAACCGCCACCCAGCGCACGACGACACCCGCCAGATGCATCGACAGCCCCGCCACCAGCCCAAGAAAACCGTATTTCAGCAAATCTTTCCCGACCAGCATCCAGGCTGCAAGGTACAGCACGCCGGCAGAAGTCAAAAGAGACGCTTCCAGAATACTCATCGCCGTTCTTCCTTGAAGTCGCCGGCCAAACAGTCCAGCCATGCGCCGTGCAGCGCAGGGTAGTAATCGGCGCGCCCGGACAACCAGTGCCGGCCAACCTCGTCCTGCCACAACGCCACTTCCTTCCGGTAGAAGAACAATCGCCAGGCAAGGCCCAAGCCCATCAGGATGAAAGCACTCCAGATCATCGGATTGCCGGGGTTTCTGACAATTTGAAAATCCCCCGTCCGGCGGAAGGACGGGAAAGAAACACCGAGCCCGTCAAATTCGGCCCACTCGCCGGGCTTGACCACACCGGTATAGACCAGCAACCGGCCGCGCATGACCCTCAGGGCATAGGCCGGGTTTACCGGGTCCATCGACCGACTGACGTTCTTGCCATCCACCACCGCGTAATCAGGATAAAAAGAGACGTGAATCTTGTGCGGATAGCCGGGCATCTGAAAATGGTCTTCGCTGCCTGGCAGGAATATGTTCAAGTCGACGTTGACCTTGTCATAGACACTGCCATCCTTGCCCTTCAACACCGCCAGGGGAACATAACCGAAGCCCGCGATGGTGACCGCGGCGTCACCGACGCGCGCGCTGCTGCTCAAGCGCACCGTATCGAGCCCGCCACGATGCACCAGTTGCGCTTCCAGCCGGGTAAAAAACAGCCGGCCCTGCCAGAAGTCGGCCTCAATCTTCTTGACATCGAAATCGACATTCGGAAGTGCCACCTCGGATGAAGTGTCGATACGCTGGTACTCCTTCTTGCTGCCGGTAAACGGTTGTCCTTCAGCAATCGCCGCCGTACCGCGAAAGCTATAAAGACCATTGGCCACGGCGCCCAGCAGCAGCAGCACGAAGCTGGCGTGAAACAGGAGGTTACCAATCAAGGAGAAGTGTCCCTTGCTGGCGTAAAAAAGCCCCACCCCAGGCGGCGCGTCGTCAACTGGAACGCCGGCGCTGTCGGCGCTGCGGACCTGGTAGCCGCGTCGCCTCAAAAATTGCTTGAGGTCGGCCACCCTAAACCCGGCAAGCTGCACTTCTGCGCCCTGCTTGAGGTCGGCCACGCTTGACCTGGCATCGGGTAAACCGGCCCTTTTGCAACGCGCTATGACGAGCGGTAGCCAGCGCGACCCAACCAGGATCAGGTTGAGAAAAAACAGCACATATAGCAACTGGAAGGGATAGAGCACGGTCATGATGTCCAGCCAGTGGTGTTCCACCAGCAAGCCGAATACGGCCAGAATAAGCGCATAGGTGATGCTCATCACCAGCACAAACACCGTGAAATTCCGGGAGCCGGCAACAGCCCAGATCTTTGCCAGGAACTTCCCGCTAATCATCGCGTTTCCGCATCTTCCTGGTTTCCACACGGACCATCGTCCAGCCCGAAGATGACTTGTCCAAGGTGTAGTTCATCGCGTAGTTGGACACCGGATAGCTAGCGATGGGCGTTCGGTCCGCCGCGTTCAGGTATCTGACCGTCACCGCTTCAACGGTGTTCACACTCCACGTCAAGTCGGGCAGCCTTGTCACTTCTTCTATCCGGATATCCTGCACCGTCTGCTCCAACGCCCGCCCCTGACTTTTCAGAAAGGCGATTTCCGCGACGTAGTCTTGCCTCAGGCTATCGGTCATCGGTTCAGCCGCCAGCGCGGCGGGCTCCAGAGCCAGGTAGGCCGCAGACAGTTGACGGTTGAACTGCACGATGGCGCCATGCATGGCTGGTTTATCCACGACAGGCTTAGCTGCGACGCCGAACCGGTTGGCCAAATGTTCGAGTTGCGACGGCATCAACCGGCCATAGCGCGGATCGGCTAAACCCAGCGCCAGCAGCAATGCGAGCGCACCAAGCACCATCAGAGTAATTTTCTTGCCAAGGCCCACGAATCGTTCCTGCAGAATCAGTGCGTGCCGAAGATCGGAACGCCAGCAGTTGTAGCTGCCTTCGCCAGATTGGCATCCAACGTTGCTAGAGGCAGACCGGTACGCTGCGCTAATTCCAAATAGGCGGCATCGTAGGCCGACAGCTTATAGCGCCTCGCGAGATTCAAAGTAGCGCCCAAAGCGTGAGTTGCTGTCGCCTGATCGGTGACTAAGTTGAGCCGCCCAATGAGTGCGATAAAGCGTTGCGAGTCGGCTTCGGTCACAACACCCTTGGACTCGACCTTGGCGACAACGTTGGCTGCTTCCAGTGCAAACAGTGAAGGCACAAACGCTGGCGATTCCTTTAGCGCCTTTAGAGTCACCGCGGCATAATCCACGCCTGCCAGATTGGTTTCGGGCACTAGCCAAAGCAGCGCCACAGAAGCATCCAGAACAAAACTCATGCCCGGCCCTGATCTATGAGCGCTTTCAGATCAACACCGCCCACCGGCTTACGAGAGCGCATGAAGGACAGCATTTCATCGACGGCTGCAATCGCATCGGTGTGCTTGTTGCCTTGCGCCGGCAACAAATCGGCCACGGCTTGACCCCGCAGTGTGATGGTGTAGCGATTGCCAGCCTGGATGCCACGCAGCAACTCTGGCAACTTCGTCTTCGCTTCGTATGATCCAACTTCGATGTTCACGAACTACTCCTTTTGAGATATGTAGACCAGTATATAGACTAGTCCACACAAGTCAAGTTCCGGCCAGCGTCGCCAGCCGCCCAGAAAGCGCGGTGCGCAGGGCATCGAGTTCTTCCTCGAACATTCGCTGGAATTTTTCGCTGCTGCCGGTGACGTCGAACGCCACGGCGTGATTCACTCCCGCCGCAGGCAGCGTCACCACGATGCGGCGGCGCACGCTCAGCAGCCGCAGCAGCAGGCCGAGCGAGCCCAGCAGTGTGGCGGCCATCAGCACCGGCACGCCCGGCGCGTCGGTAACATCAAGCTGCGACCAGCGCCGCAGATCGCTGAAAAATACCGTGTAGCCGCCGGCCGAAACTTCACGCGTGATGGGGATGAATTGATCCAGGGCGACTTTGCCGTGTTCGCGCACGACCACGTGCAGCACCGGATTCTTGGGTGCTGCTGACCTCCTTGAAACATAAGCGCCGCCACGGTACACAGCGTCCGGTAATAATTCGAATTCGATACGCACGCCCTTGTCGGCGATGTCCACATGGTCCAGATGGCTCACTTTCTCCGGGCCGGCCAAGGTCGCCAGCCGAGTAAACCCTTGCAGCAAGCGCTGGCCGGCCGCGTCTTCAATCATCACCTGCGGCGCGTAGCCGGTTTCAAGCCCTTGATGGATCGTCACACCGGCATGGCGCAGCCCATTGCTGATGTAAACCGGCGCCGGGGCGGAAAAACGCGAACTTTTGCCCTCCAGTGTGGGCTCGACGATACTCGCCACCGTCGTTGCGCCCTTGACTTCATAGTCCGGCTCGACCCGAACCAGGCGAAAGGTCAATGGCTGCGAGCCGGGCGTGTACCAGCGCCCGGCGCGTTGCGCGCCAAACTGATCGACCCGCGCATCAAACGCCTCGCCTTCGGTCAGCTTGACCGACGCCCTGAAAGAGGCCGAGGTGCTCAACACCACGGCGGCAAGAACCAGCAGGATGCCGACATGGAACAGCAGCGAGCCCCAGACCCCGGAGCCGCCCTTGTTGCCGTGGACTTTCCATGCCCCGTCCGCGCAGGCGACATGGGTTTGATAGCCGCGCAATTTGAGTTCCTGCTCGATGCTTGCGACTACAGCGCCAACCAGGCCGGTTTGCGGCTGCAGGGCAGCATCGTGCAGCGTTGCGTCCCTGGCACTGCGCCAGCGCTTGAGTTCGCCCCGGATGCGGAAGTAGAGTGAAAAACACAGGCTCAGGCTCAATACGGCGATAAGCACGATGAACGGCGGCGACTCGAAGCGCTCCTGGAAGCTCAACTCGCCCACCCGCGAAATATTTTCCAGCGCCAGGGCTTGCCCGATGCTCCGCACGAACCCGACCGCTACCGTGGCCGGAAAAAACGCGGCAAGCAGGGTGAACGCGAAAATCGCGATGATCAGCATCGCCCCCAGCTTGACCGAGGCAAGCTGGCGCGGGATAGCACGCATGGACTGCTTCAGTCTGCCGAACAGTGCCGGTTTCATTGGAAATCCTGCTGCTGATGGTAGCGCGGCTGCACGTCAGTTAGTAACGCGCGTTCGTCCGGCCGCAAGTGCCACCAGTGGAGTTAGTGGCAGTAGTGGTGCAGGTCTTGGCGCTGTAATTGGCATTGGACTGGTAGCCGGAAATGAATGAATCCGCCATTTGTCCGTTGCCGAGAGTCGCCGTTCCGGTGACGTTGACCCATCTCTTGTTCATGCCGTGCGGATAGATCTTCCCGGTGCCGATGTAAGTACCGGTGGAACGGTCCCACATGTGGCAACCGAGGCAGCCTTCAATCATGTCACGATACATGGGGCTGTGTGTCGTGGTATTTCTGGAGAAGTTATCCGCTTCGTAGGCGTTGCTAAGGTGGCAGCGCAGACACAGAGGGGTTGAGCCAAGGGTGGTCACAAGCGTTGCGATCAGCATCTTGTCGGAGTTGGAAGGCGCTGCAGTGGTACCCCCCAGGGCGGAACCATGCGGGCCGCTGGGGACAGCGGTGCTCTTGCTGAGCTGGGGGTAGAGGGGGGTTGCGTCGCTGCCGTGGCAGTCGCTGCACCAGACGCGGCCTCGGCTGGCAGCAAAAGTGGCACAGGTCGTGGGGTTTAGCCTGCAAGCTTCGGCTTGAGCAGCGGTATAGGCAGCATTCCCGGCCCAGGGCTGGGCCATGGTGTTCTGGTTGACGAAGAAATTGGTCGCGTTGTTTTGCTGGGTTGTCACGTTGATCGCGACCGGGTTCCCAACCAGCGGCACGATGCCGTGGTAGGACGAGTTGCCGGGGTTGATTTCCACCGCCAGGTTGCGCGCGACGCTCGGCAGCGTCACGTAGTTGGAGTGGCACTTCAGACACACTTGATACTCATCGGTAAGCGGGTCAACTGCGTTGCCGCTAACCCTTGTGTAGGTGCCAGGCGCCGCACCGAACCAGGCGACGACAGCATTGGTGGTGATTGTCGTCCCCGTGGGCACCGTCGGCCAAGTTGTTGGCTGGACGCCCCACGTTCCGGTTAGCGCGGCTGAAATGCGCAGGGGGGGGGGTAGCGGCGAGGGTGGCGGCGTTGGTGGGGTCGCCTCTGCGAGTGAGGGCGCCGATGGCGGCACCTTTTGCCACCGCCGGCCGCACCTGATGCGGATTGTGGCAATCCATGCATTCGGCGTGACGATTGGCGTCGAGCTGCGCCTGCGTCTCCCCGCCGAATATATTCTTATGCAAGCTAGAGATAGTGTTGGTCGGGTGACTCCACGCCTTGATCATCTCCGGTTGAATGTTCTTCGCGCCCTGGGTGGTATTGCCTGTGATGGGATTGTTGCCGCCGTGGCAGCCTGCGTCGTAACAGGTAAGTTCCTCGGCGCCTCTTAATAGCGGCGTGCCGCCGCCAGTATGCGGCTTGTGGCACGCAATGCAGGAAAAACCTCCGACGGTTGTCGGCAGGCTGCCGGTGCGCGTATAGGTCTGGATCGAAGTGTTGTGTGCGGAAAGATCATAGTTCGTCTTGTTATGGCAATATTTGCAAAGCCCGGCATTGGCGTTGGACATGCGCAGGAATTTCGTGAACTGGTTATCGTGCGGGTCGTGGCACGATTTGCATTCCACGCGGCCCCCCGTTTCGGGAGGACCGATAGCACTGGCCGCATTGGGATCGAGCTGGACCCCCTTGGGCCACGGAAAAGCGCGCGTCACGAGTTCGGGGTCGTGTCTGGCAGCAGTGCCCGGCAGGTATAGATATCCGACCGGATGATCATTCGCCAGGTCGGTTCCAAGGAAGCCGGCGGCGGTGGTGGGCATGAGGGTGATGTTCGTGCCGCTGTCGGCCATTTGAATGCTGCCGCTGCCGAGGCCAGACCCGGGGCTGTTGACCACCGAGCCAAGCGCCAACGTGCCATCGTGGCAGGACAGGCAAACGCGCGAACTCTGGCCGGCACCGAGCACCCCCGACGGGTAATCCAGCCCGGTCAGATAGATGCTCGAATACAGCGTATAGGTGGCGGTGGTGAGGGCGCCCTTGTTCCAGAGCGGGACGCCCAGGTTGGGGGTCATGTTGGCGGCGTGCGGTGTATGGCAAAACACGCAAATTTCGGTCGTACCGCCCGCAGCCGCCTTGATGGTGAACAGTCCCGATGCGCCCAAATTGTGCTTGCTGGTCGCGATCAAATGTGTAGAGGCGATTCCGGACACCAAGGCAAACAGCAGCGCGAGCCCGACCAGCGCCGCGCCAAGGGTTTTACGTTGCACCATCAGTCGCCTCCCAGAAATTGGAAAATGACCACTCGTCGATTCAGCATATCGGCCACATAGATCCGCCCTTGCCGGTCGCTCCAGATCCCGGCCGGCTGCTGGAACTTGCCGGGCTCTTGCCCGGTGCCGCCGAACGGCATCAGAAATTGGCCGCTGCGGTTAAAAATCAGCAGGTAATCGTGGTTCGACTCGGCCACGTAGAGATTGCCTTCGTTGTCCAGTGCCACCCCCTTGGGACGAACCAGATTGCCGACAAACAGCCCGCGCTGGCCCAGACTTCCGACTGGCGCGCCGTCGGCGTTAAATATCTGAACCCGGGCGTTCATGGTGTCGCTGACGTACAGCCTGTCTTGCGCCACGGCAATATGCGTCGGAAAGTTCAAATCGCCCTGCTTGTCGCCCTCGCCGCGCTGCCCTATGGTTTGCAGCCATTTGCCGCTGTCGTCAAACACCTTGACATCGTGCCCGATGGTGTCGGCCACATAGATCCGGCCACGCTGCGCGTCGCGCGCCAGGCCGGTCGGACGCTGCAGTAATTTCTTGCCAAATTCCCCCAGCGGCTTGCCATCGCGGTCGAGCCGGAACACGCGACCCAGTTCCGAGTCTGCCACCAGAATCTGCCCGTCCGCACCCTGCGCGATGCCGACCGGCGTGATGAAGGGCGTGTTGCCAACAGCCCGGTCCCACACCTGCAGTTTTCCTTGCGCTTGATCAAACACCAGAACCCGGCCCGCATCGGTCACCAGCACTCTGCCGGTTGCATCGACGATGCCGCTTTGCGGCCGCTTGAGCACCACTTTCTCGTCCATGCCGACCAGCCCCACCAGCCAGTAAAACAGTTTTGTGGCCTTGCTGCGGAAATTCAGGTCAGTTTCGTCCAGAACGAAATTCTCGTCGCCCTTCAATTGCCCGACAAAACGGTAGCGCGGTGTTTCCGGCGCTGCCGGCCAAACCTTCGCAGTACTTTCAGTGCGCTGCACGGTGTCGAGGCGCATCACATACTTGGTTTCCGCACAGCCGGCCAACGCCGCCAGCAGCGCCAGCAGCGCCAGCCATTGAATGCGCGCCCTGTTTACCATTATTTCGCCCCTTCCTGATCCGGTGCGGCCACCAGAAATGATTGCACTCGCTGATTCAGACTGTCAGCGACATACAGCGTGTCTTGCTCCAGCCACAAACCGCCGATCCGGCTGAACTGGACCGGCGCGCCGCCGCTGCCGCCCAACACGCTGCCGCCCAAAGTTGCGCTCAGCCGGCCTTCCGTATAAACCTTGATGCCGCGGTCGAAATTGTCTGCCACAAACACCCCGGCCATATTGATCTACCGCAATTGCGGCAGGATTTTTCAGTGGATCCGCGCCGAATGGCGTTAGATCACAGTTCCTGCGTTTACGGCGCTGCCACACGAAATATTTGTATCCGTGCATTCAGGCTATCTGCGACATAGAGCATGTTTTGCTCCAACGATAAACTGGTGATGCGGTTGAATGAAGCGGCTGTTGCACCGCCACCAACGCTTGCTGCTAACTGTCCATGCACATAGATCTTGATTGTGTTATCGAAACTATCGCTGACAAACACGCGATTGAAACGATCCACCGCGATGGCACCCGGGCTCTTTAGCGTACCGCTGCCAAGCGTGTAGCGATCCGCACCGTCTTGCCCGATGACAAGCACTTGCTTGCCCAATCGGTCAACCAGATACAAACCATCCGGTCCGCGCGCCATCGCTTCCAGACTGCGGCCTTCACGCGACTGCCGCACCGCCAGCACGCGCCCCAGACTGTTGAAGACCACGACATGATTGAATAAACTATCTGCAACCCATAGGTTGCCAGTCGACTCGTCGAGCAACACGGCCACCGGACGCGCCACTTCCATGCTGTCGCCGAAGGTTCGCAGCAGCCGGCCATCGACTGAAAAATGCAACACCTGCCGCGCATTGATATCGGCTACATAGAGCGACAGGTCCGGCGCGACCGCAATACCGGAGACGGCGCCGGCAGGATGCTGGGAGAAAGGCAGCATGGTTTGCTGCGCGAGATTGTATTGAAAAATCTGGCGCCGCCCGCCATCGACCACATACACATAGTTGCCGCGCGCCGCAACCGTTGTAGGCGACAGCCATGGCAGGTAGCCTGCGAAATCCGGCATGCGCGGCAGCCCAGGCAAGGGGTTGGGTCGCGCTGCTATCCGGGCGCCGGCCAGCGTGGTCGACAGGATAAGCAGCGGTTGGTCGTTTGCAGGGCCAGGAGCAGCTTGCGCCGCTGCATGAACTGACAAAAGCGCCGCAACGAAAAATATTAATCCTGTTCG
>JBCKNC010000085.1:0-11357 GCA_038902915.1 Polaromonas sp. | reverse complement strand
GCCGGTGCCTGGCCCATGCCGATGCAGCCGTTGCAGCCGGCCTGGTGTAGCCGCGCGCCAGCGTGCAGCAGGTGGGCGATGTGCCCGTCGCGCACCAGCGCTTCCAACTGCGCCCGCGACGTGGGGTTGATGTCGAACGATACGCGGTCGTTCACGCGACTACCCTGCACCATCATCGCGGAGACGGCGAAGTCGCGGTAGCCAGGATTGGCCGACGAGCCGATGTACGCCTGGTAGATCTGCTCGCCGGCGACTTCGCTGACCGGGCGCACGTTCCCCGGGCTGGACGGCATAGCAATCAGCGGCACCAAGCTCGACAGATTGATCTCTTCGTGCACGTCGTAGCTCGCGCCCTTATCTGCGACCAGTTCGACCCAGTCGTCTTCGCGCTGCCAGGCGCGCAGGAAGCGGCGCACCTCCTGGTCGGCAGGGAAAACGGTGGTGGTGGCGCCCAGCTCGGCGCCCATGTTGGCGATCACGTGTCTATCCATCGCGCTCAACGTGGCCAACCCCGGCCCGTAGTATTCGATGATCCGGCCCACACCGCCGTCGACGCCGTGGCGGCGCAGCATCTCCAGGATCACGTCCTTGGCGCTGACCCAGTCCGGCAGGCTGCCGGTGAGCTTCACGCCCCAGATCAGCGGCATACGCGTAAAGAACGGCTCGCCCGCCATCGCCAACGCCACTTCCAGCCCACCAGCGCCGATGGCCAGCATGCCAATCGCACCGCCCGCCGGCGTGTGGCTGTCAGAGCCGAGCAGGGTCTTGCCCGGTTTGCCGAAGTTCTCCTGGTGGCAGGGATGGCTGACTCCGTTGCCAGGCCGCGAGTACCAAACCCCGAAGCGTTGGCAGGCGCTGCGCAGAAAAAGGTGGTCGTCGGGGTTCTTGAAGTCCTCTTGGATGAGGTTGTGGTCGACGTACTGGACGCTCACCTCGGTCTTCACCCGGTCCAGGCCCATCGCCTCCAGCTCCAGCATCACTAGCGTGCCGGTGGCGTCCTGGGTCAGCGTCTGGTCGATGCGGAGCCCGATCTCCTCGCCGGGCGTCATGTCGCCGTGCATCAGATGCGACTTGATCAGTTTCTGCGTGACGTTCATGCTCATGATCATTCCCCCAAGTTCGATATTTTCCGAAGGTCGATGAATATGAAACTCAATAGGTCGGCATCGTGCTGTCGACTTGTTGAGCCCAGGCATGGACGCCGCCTGTCAGGTTGCTAATTTGGGTAAAACCATGCTGTTCCAAAAACAACGCGACTTGCATGCTGCGCACGCCGTGGTGGCAGATGCAGACAATCGGCCGCTCCGTGTTCAGTTCGGACAGCTTGCCGGGAATGGTATTCATCGGCATTATTAACGACCCGTCAATATGACAGGTCTCAAATTCCCACGGCTCACGTACGTCGAGTAATACGGGTTTCTCGCGCGATGAATTCGCTAGCCATGCGGCCAGTTCTGGTGTAGTCAAGTTTTGCATCAAAACACCCCTGCCGCATGCGCCTGCTGATCCGCATGGTACGAGCTGCGCACCAGCGGGCCCGAGGCAGCGTGCAGGAAGCCCATCTTGTAAGCTTCTTCCGCATACATCTTGAACGTGTCCGGGTGCACATAGCGGCGCACCGGCATATGACCGCCGGACGGCGCCAGGTACTGGCCGATGGTCAACATATTAACGGCATGGGCGCGCAGGGCGCGCAGCACTTGCAGGATTTCCGCATCGGTCTCGCCCAGCCCGACCATCAGGCCGGATTTGGTCGGTATCGTGGGATGCTGAGCCTTGAAGCGTTGCAACAAGTTGAGCGTATTTTGAAAATCCGCACCGGGGCGCGCTTCCTTGTATAAACGTGGCACGGTTTCGATGTTGTGATTCAACACGTCCGGCGGCGCGGTGCCGAGGATTTCCAGCGCAATATCCAGCCGGCCACCAAAGTCTGGGGTCAGGATTTCGATATAGGTGTTCGGCGTCAGTGCGCGGATGTGCTGAATGCATTCGACAAAATGGCCGGCGCCGCCGTCGTGCAAATCGTCTCGATCCACCGAGGTGATGACGACGTAATTAAGCTTCATCATAGCGATGGTTTGGGCTAGGCGTTCCGGCTCCTTGGAGTCCAGCGGATTCGGACGTCCCGTGCTGACGTTGCAGAATCTGCAGCGCCGCGTGCATTTGTCGCCCATGATCATGAAGGTTGCGGTGCCTTTACTCCAGCACTCGCCGATGTTGGGGCAGGAGGCCTCTTCGCACACCGTCACCAACTTATTGGCGCGCACGATGTCCTTGATCTCACGGAAGCGGCCCAAGGGCAACGCCGCCTTGACGCGGATCCAGTTTGGTTTTGGCAATCTTTCGGCAGGATCGATCTCGTCGCGTTTGGTCTTAAGGCTGCCTCTTTGTTTGTCAAACCGAATGTCGATCACGTCTGCGTACGGTGAAATTTCGAGGGTCATAGCGATTGCTCTGAGTATTTTTTCAGCGTTCCAGGTACTGTAGTTTGTCTTGCACATCTTTCCAGTCCTCGGCATCCGGCAGCGGCTTATGGGTCCTGGTGATCGCGGGCCAGTTGATCGCGAGTTCGGCGTTCAGCTTGATGAAATGCTGCTGATCAGCCGGCACGTCCTCTTCGGCGAAAATGGCGTTGACCGGACACTCAGGGACGCAGACTGCGCAGTCGATGCATTCGTCCGGATTGATGGTCAGAAAATTTGGACCTTCGCGAAAGCAGTCCACCGGACACACATCAACGCAGTCGGTATAACGGCATTTGATGCACGATTCTGTCACAACGTAAGTCATAAAAATACTAGCCCAAAAACCCTAAAAAAATTACGCCTCACGCTCCAAAGCAAGAAATTCCGTGCGCAGCGCCAGATTGGGTAGAAGTTCGCCGAGCATGGCTGACGTTATGGTTTCCTCTCCCTGGGTGCGAATGCCGCGGCTTTCCATGCACAGGTGCCGACAGCGAATGACTACGCCAACCGCTTTCGGTTCCAGATGCGTCATCAAGGTGCCGGCAATTTGGGTCGTGAGGCGTTCCTGCACCTGTAGCCGCTTCGAAAAACAATCGACCAGGTGCGTCAACTTTGACAGGCCCACCATTTTTCCGTTGGGAACATAGCCGATCGTGGCTTTGCCAAAGAAAGGCGCGAGATGGTGCTCGCAATGGCTATAGACAGGGATGCCTCGTACCACGATGAGTTCGTTGTAGTCTTCCGCCCCGTCTTCGAACACCTTCAGACATTCAGCCGGGTTTTGGGCATATCCGGCAGTCCAATGCTTCCAGGCCTTTGCAACGCGGGACGGTGTTTCTACAAGGCCGGCTCTATCGGGGTTCTCTCCCAAACTGGATAAAAATCGGCGCCAGTCCTGCTCGGTAAATTGTGCTTCTGACATCTGTGCGTTTTCTGTCGGGGTTGATACTGGTAAAAAACTTTTTCGGTAACTACTCAGGTCTTGCTGATTCGTAGGGTGGGCACTGCCCACGCTGGCTTCATGAATGGGACCAAGTCGTGGATTGCGTGGGCGATGCCCACCCTACAGGGACCTGAGTAGTTACCTTTTTCGATCATTTAGATAGACCCTGCTGAATGGACTATGCATGCCCGGCTTCTTCCAGGGTCATGGCGATGATGTTCAGTGCGTGCACCCGATCCGGCATCCAGTCGGACACGGCGTCATAGACCAGCCGATGCCTGGCGATGCGCTGCAGTTCATTGAACCTGGCATCGATCACCCGGACTCGAAAATGTCCGGCGCCACCCTCGGCGCCGGCGTGACCGACGTGCAAATGGCTCTCGTCCTCAACCTGGATCGTGGCCTCGGGAAATGCCTGTCGAAAGCGTTCGAACAATGCATCGTACGTGGGTTTCATGGCGTTTTCTTCATGCATGATTTCAAAGCTAAACAGCCACGACTTCGATGTCCGGTTCAATCGACTTCAGCAGGTTCTCGATGCCCCTGAGGGTGCCGGATATCGAGCTCGGACAGGTGCCGCACGCGCCCTTGTAGTGGATGCTGAGCTGGTTGCCGTCGAGACCGACTACGTGGAGGTCGCCGCCGTCGTTTTTCAGCGCGGGGCGGATCTGGTTGTCAAGCAGCACGTTGATAGCACCGAGGCGCTGCTGATCTTCTGGGCTTAGGCCAGCCATTGCACTGTTGGCTGCTGCAACGGTGTCCACTGTTTGCGCCTCCGCCGTCGGCGCGGCGCGGATCGGCACCGCCACTAAACGAACCAACGCCGGCCAATCGGCACCGCCGTCCTGTGTCACTGTGAGCCATTTATCAACGTAAAACACATTGCTTATATGCTCGATGTCGAACAACGCGCAAGCCAGTGCATCGTCCTTCGCCTGCTCGGCGTTCTCGTACGAGTGCGTAATGCCCCAGGTCAACGGCTCGAAGAGGGTGAACTTCACCGCGTTCGGATTGGGCGTGTCTTCAATATCTGCAATTTTTGGCATTTTTAGCTCCTGAAAGTGGGGCCACCCTCTTGCCGCCGGAAATACGGCAACACTGTTGAATGGATGCCCCGCACATAACCCATTTCGTAACTACTCAGGTCTTACTGATTCGTAGGGTGGGCACTGCCCACCCTACAGGGAACTGAGTAGTTACCCCGTTTCAATGTCATCAAGCTAACGCTGAATCGATCAACTTCTGCAATTCACCTTGGCTGTGCATCTCGCGCACAATATCGGCGCCACCGACAAACTCGCCCTTGATGTAGAGCTGCGGAACGGTCGGCCAGTTGCTGTAAGCCTTGATGCCATCCCGGATTTCCGGGTCGGCCAGCACGTCCACGGCGGTAAAGTTCTGCACGCCGCAGGCCTGGAGTAGCTGCACCGTCGCGCCAGAAAAACCACACTGCGGGAACTGGGGTGTGCCTTTCATGTAAAGCACGATGGAATTGCCTGTGACCTGATTGCGAATTTTTTCCTGTACGTTCATCTTTCATTTCTCCAAAGTTATTTGATGGCTGATTGCGCCCAGGCATCGGGCGTGAATGTGCGCATGGCCAGCGCGTGAATTTCCGAGCGCATGCGATCTCCGAGTGCCAGATACACCAGCTGATGCTGCTGTACCTTATTTTTGCCGGTGAATTGCGGGCTCACGACCACCGCCTCGAAGTGCTGGCCATCATCGCCCAGCACTTCCACGTGATCGCAGGGCAGGCCATTCATGATGTAGTTTCTTAGTTCATTGGCTGTCAACATCTTGTTCTCTCAAGGGTTACTCTGTGGCAGGGGTAGCATCACGCGTTGCCGATCTGTGCGTGCATCGGGTCTGCCTCGGCCTCGGTCGTGGCACTGGCGACCGAATTGAATGCGGCGTGCAGCGTGTGCCACGGCAGAATCGCGCATTTGACGCGTGTCGGCAGGTCGCACACACCGGCGAATACCGCGAGCCGTCCGATCTGATTCGGGCTGTTCAGGTCGAGCTTTCCAGTGGCCATGGCGAGAAATTCCTGGATCAGAATTTCCGCGTTCGCACGCGTTTTTCCCTTGACTGCGGATGTCATCATCGACGCCGATGCCTTGCAGATCGCGCACGACTCACCCTGAAACGCGATGCAGGCTATGCACTCGCGATCGAAATTGAGCGCCACACTGATGTGATCGCCGCACAGCGGGTTGTGGCCCACCGCATGGTGGCTCGCATGATCGAGCGTGCCGTAGTTGCGCGGCTTTTTGTTGTGGTCGAGGATGACCTCCTGATACAGCGATTTATAGTTGGCCAAGTTGGTCATTACGCAAACACCTTCTGCACGTTGCGGATGCCGGCGATCAGTGCATCGACCTCGGGCAGTGTGTTGTAGAACGCAAACGAGGCGCGCGAGGTGGCGGGCAGCTTGAAACGCGCCATCACCGGTTGCGCGCAATGATGACCAGTGCGCACCGCGACGCCCTCCTGATTGAGCAGGGTGCCGACGTCGTGCGGATGCACGCCGTCAACGGTGAACGATATGACCGAGGCCTTGTTGCGGGCGGTGCCGATAATGCGCACGCCCGGCATGCGGGTCATTTGTGCGGTGGCGTAATTGAGCAGATCGAGTTCGTGCGCGGCGATGGCGTCCATGCCGATGGCCGAGAGGTAATCGACTGCGGCGCCCAGCCCGATGGCGGCGGCAATTGGCGGCGTCCCGGCCTCGAATTTATGCGGGATGGTGTTGTAGGTGGTTTTCTCAAAAGTCACCGACAAAATCATGTCGCCGCCGCCCTTGAAAGGCTGCATTTTTTCCAGCAGCGCGGCCTTGCCATACAGCACGCCGATACCGGTCGGGCCGCACAACTTGTGGCCAGAGAAGGCGTAGAAGTCGCAGTCCAGATCCTGCACGTCAATCCGCATATGCGGCGCAGCCTGCGCGCCGTCCACCAGCACCGGCACGCCGTGCCGGTGTGCGAAAGCGATCATCTGCTTGACCGGGTTGATGCTGCCCAGCGCGTTCGAAACGTGCATCACGCCGACAAATTTGGTGCGCTCGTTGAACAGATTTTCATATGCATCGATCAGCAGTTCACCGGCGTCGTTGATCGGTACCACGCGAATCTTGGCGCCGGTTTCTTCGCCCAGCATTTGCCACGGAACGATGTTCGCATGGTGCTCGAGCGTGGTCAGAATAATCTCGTCGCCGGCCTTGATGAACTTGCGGCCGTAGCCGTGCATCACCAGGTTGATCGCATCGGTGGTGCCGCTGGTGAAGATCACTTCGCGTTCTTCGGGTGCGTTGATGAAGCGCTGCAGCTTGCGTCTAGCGGCCTCGTATTCGGTGGTCGCGGTCTCCGACAAATAATGCACCGCGCGGTTGATGTTGGCGTGCTCGCTGGTCTGGTAGCGCACCAGGCGGTCAAGCACCTGCTGCGGCATTTGGCTCGATGCGGCGTTGTCGAGATAGACCAGTGGCTTGCCGTCGATCTGGAGTTGCAGGATAGCAAAGTCGGCGCGTATGCGCTCCACATCGAATGCAGCGAATGGTGCCATAGCGGGCATCCTGCTTGTCGTTGTCACGCCAGGCGCGGACGACAGCAGGATGGGTGTCGATGGGGCGGCGAATGCGGTCTGGACGGCGTTCATGACTAGTTGCTGGTTTGTTCGAGCACCGTCTGCTCAAGTCGCTGCTTGAGTGATGCGACCGGGATGCGGTCGATGATCTCAGCGCCGAAGGCATAAGTCAGCAGATTGCGTGCAACGCTGTCAGACAGGCCGCGGCTCTTCAGGTAAAACACTTCCTCTATGTCGAGCTGGCCGATGGTTGCACCATGCGCGCATTTTACATCGTCGGCAAAAATCTCCAGCTGCGGTTTGGTATCGACATAGGCCTTGCTGGTCAGGAGCAGGTTGCGGCTCGACTGTACCGAGTCGGTGCGCTGCGCACCCTGGCGCACCATGATCTTGCCGTTGAACACCGCGTGCGCGCTGCCGCCGACGATGCATTTGTGCAGCTGGCGGCTCACGCCGTGCGGCTGTGCGTGGTCGATGAAGGTATGGGTATCGGCCAGCTGATTGGCTGCGATCAGTGCTAGACCGTCGACCGCGCACTCGGCACCTTCGGCCAGCAACACGTCGAGGTTGTAGCGCGAAATCTGTGCGCCCATTGCAATGCTGACGGACTGGTAGTTGCTCGATCGCCCCACGGACACCGCGCAATTGGCAATGTGAAACGCTTGTGCGCCTTCGCGCTGAATCCGGATGTGATTCACACGCGCATTGTCTTCCAGCGCGATTTCGGTCACAGCGTTGGTGAGATGTGCTTCTTCTTGCCAACGCGGTTGGTACAACACGACGTAATCCTCGATCACCGTCACTACGCTACCAGACTCGGCAACCACCAGGCAACGGGGAGTGCTTACAACCTCTTTTTGCGTCGCAATAAACAGCAGATGCACCGGCGCTGCAAGCGCCACGTTGCGCGGCACCACAATCACTGCCGCATCATGCAGGAAGGCCGTATTGAGCGCAGCGAATACGTTGTCACGGAAGGCTGCGTGACGGCCGAGATGTGCTTCGATCGTTGCGGCGTGCGTGGCAAGTGTAGGCTGCAGGTTGGACACCACCACGCCGCTGTTTGAAGCCGCACTAGACAACTGCGGCGCATAGAACCCATCAACAAACACCAGTCGGGTGCTTGCTTCTTCAATATAAAAATGCGCGATATCGGCGGCTTCCAGATAGGTTGCGCTGAGTGCCGGAGAAAACGACAGTTTGGTAAGCCGAGAAATATCGGTAAAGCGCCACTCCTCGTCGCGCAGGGTGGGCAGCGCCAGCACGTCGACTCGATTGACCGCCTCGGCGCGCAGCGCGTTAATCCACGCCAACGGGCTGGTCGGCAACTGCGGCTGGCCTGCCAGCAGCGTTTCGAGGTAACCCGTAGCGGGTCGGCGAATAGCGGTGACTGTGCTCATGCCGCCCCCTCTGCGGCCCTCGTCTCGCTCGCCTGGTGCTCGGCAGCGACCCAGTCGTAGCCCCGCGCTTCGAGTTCGAGCGCTAAGTCCTTGCCGCCGGTTTTGATAATGCGGCCCGCATCCATCACGTGTACAAAGTCGGGCACGATGTAGTTGAGCAGTCGCTGGTAGTGCGTCACCAGCACAATTGCATTGTCCTTGTTGGCAAGCTGATTGACGCCGTGCGAGACGATCCTCATGGCGTCGATGTCGAGGCCGGAATCGGTCTCGTCGAGGATTGCCAGGCGTGGATCGAGCAGCGCCATCTGCAAGATTTCGTTGCGCTTTTTCTCGCCACCGGAAAAACCTTCGTTGACACTGCGGTCGAGAAAATCGGGACTCATTTCGAGCAGCTTCATCTTCTCGCGCACGAAGTCGTCAAACTCGAGCGGGTCGAGTTCTTCCTTGCCGCGCTGCGCCTGCACGGTGTTGTAAGTCAGGCGCAGAAACTGGCTGTTGGCGACGCCGGGTATCTCGATCGGATATTGAAAGGCCAGAAACACACCGGCACGGGCACGCTCCTCGGGGGCAAGGTCGAACAGATTTTTGCCTTCGAACAGCACGCTGCCGCCCGTGACTTCATAGGCCGTGTGACCCGCGAGCACCTTGGCAAAGGTGCTCTTGCCCGAGCCGTTCGGCCCCATGATGGCATGTATCTCGCCGCTTTTCACGGTGAAGTCCAGTCCTTTCAAAATTTCGATGCCGTTCACGGTCGCGCATAGCCCGCGTACTTCGAGCAGGGTTTTGCTGTCTTGCAGAATCATCCGACACTTCCTTCTAATTTGAAACTGAGGAGCTTGGTCGCTTCGACCGCAAACTCCATCGGCAATTGTTTAAATACGTCTTTGCAGAATCCGTTGATGATCATCGATACGGCGGCCTCGCCGCTGACCCCGCGCTGCGCGAAATAGAACAACTGGTCCTCGCCGATCTTCGAGGTCGAGGCCTCGTGCTCGACCGTGGAGCTGTTGTTGCGCACCTGGATGTAGGGGAAGGTGTTGGCGCCGGACTGGTCACCAATCAGCATCGAGTCGCATTGCGAATAATTGCGCGCGCCGGTGGCGGTGGGCGCAATCTTGACCAGCCCGCGGTAGCTGTTGTTGGAACGCCCGGCCGAGATGCCTTTGCTGACGATGGTGCTGCGGGTGTTCTTGCCGATGTGGATCATCTTGGTGCCGGTGTCAGCCTGCTGCAGGTGGTTGGTGACCGCGACCGAATAAAACTCGCCAACCGAGTTGTCGCCACGCAGTATGACGGAAGGATACTTCCAGGTAATCGCCGATCCGGTCTCGACCTGGGTCCACGAAATACGCGAGTTGACGCCTTTGGCCAAGCCGCGCTTGGTGACGAAGTTGTAAACGCCGCCGACGCCGTTTTCGTCGCCCGCATACCAGTTTTGCACCGTTGAGTACTTGATCTCGGCGTTGTCGAGCGCCACCAGCTCGACTACCGCCGCATGCAATTGGTTGGTGCTGAACGCAGGTGCCGTGCAGCCTTCAAGATAGGAGACCGACGCCCCTTCCTCGGCAATGATGAGTGTGCGTTCGAACTGCCCCGTTTCCTCGGTGTTGATGCGGAAGTAGGTCGACAAATCCATCGGGCACTTGACGCCCTTGGGGATGAAGCAGAACGAGCCATCGGTGAAGACCGCCGAGTTCAGCGCCGCGTAAAAGTTATCGCCGGTCGGCACGACGGTACCGAGATACTTCTGCACCAGCTCGGGATGTTCCAGCACGGCCTCCGACATCGAACAGAAAATGACGCCGACCTCAGCCAGCTTGTGCTTGTAGGTGGTCGCCACCGACACGCTGTCGAAAATGACATCGACCGCAACGCCGGCCAGCGCCATGCGCTCGTGCAGCGGCACGCCGAGTTTCTCGAAGGTGCGGATCAATTCAGGATCGACCTCGTCCATGCTTTTCAACTTCGGCTTCTGCTTGGGTGCGGCATAGTAGCTGATCGCCTGATAATCAATTTCCGGATAGTGGACGTTCTGCCACTTCGGCGCTTCCATCTTGAGCCACGCGGCATAAGACTGGAGCCGGAACTCGAGCAGCCATTCAGGTTCATTCTTCTTGGCCGAAATCATCCGGATGGTGTCTTCATTCAGCCCTTTCGGCGCGACATCGGACTCGATATTTGTGACGAAACCGTGCTTGTAGGGCTGGTTAACGATATTTTGCAGTACTGCGCTCATGCTGTTGTTCCTAAGTTACTAAGTTAAGCCGAGAAGGACGATCCGCATCCACAGGTAGACGTAGCACCAGGATTGTTCTTGATGACGAACTGTGCACCTTCCAAATCGTCTTTGTAATCAATCTCTGCCCCCACCAGGTACTGGTAGCTCATCGCGTCAATCAGCAGCGACACGCCGTTTTTGGTCATCGTCGTGTCGTCTTCGTTGGTGACTTCGTCAAACGTGAATCCGTAGGAGAAGCCGGAGCAGCCGCCGCCCTGAACAAAAACACGCAGTTTCAGGTCGGGGTTGCCTTCTTCGGCAATCAATTCAGCGACTTTGGCCGCCGCGCTGTCGGTAAAGATAAAAGCTGCGGGCATTTCGAACTCAATGTTTTCAGAAACTGCGCTCATTAGGAAACCTCCGTGCTTCGTACTGCGGTATTCGCCTTGGGGCGGCCCTGCGTGCTCATGGTGTTACCTCTGTATTTTTTACATCAAGCTTGGGCTTTTTCACGTTGAAACTCTCGCCGCAGCCGCACTCGCTGTCGACGTTTGGATTGTCAAATTTGAACATTTGCTTGAGCCCTTCGGTGACGAAATCGATACGCGAGCCATCAAGAACTTCCATCGCTGCAGCTTCGAGGAGTACGCGGGAACCAAACCCCTCGAAGCTGTGATCGGTAGCCCGAATTTCGTCGGCGATGTCGAAGGTGTGCGCTAGGCCGGTACAGCCCACTTTCTTGATGC
>JBCKNC010000084.1:0-11594 GCA_038902915.1 Polaromonas sp. | reverse complement strand
TCAGTACATCGTCCGGACGTTATTATGAACCATTTCTGAATACTGAGGTTCCCATATGACTGTTGCCGTTCAATCAAAATCAGAGCGCATCGACGTTCGTGCCAGCACGCCTGTGAAGCAACTGCTTCAGGAAGCAGCGCGGGCTGCGCATAAGAACGTCAGCGAGTTTTTGCTCGATGCTGGAATTGTTGCAGCCAATCAAACCCTAGCCGATCGTTTACGCTTCGACTTGCCGCCGGGAAAGTGGGATGCGTTTCAGGCAGCACTTGACCAGCCGGTCAGCACCAAACCACGGCTCAAAAAGCTCCTGAATGAGCCGGGGTTGTTGGGTTGAGGGCAACCAGCTACGAGCCTGTTCGCAAGCTCAAAGGTGACGATGCCTGTGATGATTTTGATTGCGGACAATCGGCGCTGAACCAGTTCTTGCAGCGGTTTGCACTGACCAATCAAAAAGCCAACAGTTCTCAAACCTATGTCTGCTGCCAGGCAGGTGTCGTGGTTGGGTATTACAGCCTGGCGGTGGGCAGCGTTGAGCCAACAGCGGCCGCTCCAAGATTCGTCAAGGGAATGCCGCAACACCCGGTACCCGTGATGATCCTGGCAAGACTTGCCGTTGACCTTGGGCATCAGCGTGTTGGTTTGGGCAGGGCATTGCTGAAGGACGCATTGAAGCGAACGGCACAGGCGGCGGACATTGCAGGGATTCGTGCGCTGCTGGTTCATGCGAAGGATTTGTCTGCGAGGCAGTGGTACCTCAACTGGGAGTTCGAGCCAAGCGCCACGGATTCATTCCATTTGTTTTTGCTGATGAAGGACTTGAAGGCGCTCATTGCGTTGGCAGATGCCCGCTATGGACAGCACCTTCAAACCCTTGAAATAACGGACAGACAGGAGTCTAAAAATGGCAAGAAAACTCGATGACTTGATGGCTGCTCTGCCAGCCCAACGCAGGGAGCGTGTCGAGAAGCGCACCATGGAACTGACGACGCTCAAGGACCTGCGCATTGCTGCTGAGCAGACGCAGGAAAATTTGGCTGAAGTGCTCGGCGTGGGTCAGGACACCATTTCCAGGCTGGAAAAGCGCAGCGACATGTTGTTGTCAACGTTGCGGCACTATGTGGAAAGCATGGGCGGCAAGTTGGAACTTGTGGCGCAGTTCCCCAATCGCCCTCCGGTGGTGATCGAGCACCTTGGCGTTGAGAAAGCACCTCGGCGGCGCGCTTCTGGGACGCGTTCCGGTTCCAACCGCGCACCGGCCAGGGCAGCATGAGATCACGCAAGTTTCAAGGAACCGCCGGATACGTGACCCGTATGTCCGGTGGTGTGAGAGGGAGGGGCCGTGAGGCTTCTTCCTATCCCGATTGGGCATAACAAGGAGATCAAAAGCTGATGGCCATCCTGGTCCCAACCACTCGGTCGGTGAATTGCGTTCAGCCGACAAGGATTCGTGTTCGTGGCGTCGAACTGCATTACATCGAGCAGGGACAAGGCGAGCCGCTTATCCTACTTCACGGAGGTCAGGGCGATTACCGCTCTTGGGAGTATCAAATAATTGCATTCTCCCAACAATATCGCGTCATCTCTTACAGCCGCCGCTACCACTATCCGAACGGTAACCCGCTTACTGCAACGAATCATTCGGCGTATATCGACGCAGACGACCTTGCTGCATTTATCCGCAAGCTAAAGCTCGAGCGTGTACACCTCGTAGGTACATCCGCCGGAGCCTTAACGGCCTTGGTGCTAGCTGTCCAACATCCTGAAATGGTTCGCAGCCTTGTTCTGGCGGAGCCTCCTATACATCGGTGGATAAAGGACTCGCCAGATGGCGCGGGCGTATACAGGGATTTCATGACCGTCATTCAGGAGCCGGTCTCAAAAGCGTTCAAAGAAGGCGATGACAAAGAAGCCATGCGGATTTTCGTGGACGGAATGTCCGGTACGCGTGGATTTGAAAACCTTCCGCCCGCCCGTGTTACCGCAATCATGCAGAACGCCCGTGCAATGAAAGCAATCGCCGTATCCTCCAATCTGCACCCAGCTCTTCCAAAGAAAGAAGTGGGGCACCTGAAACTTCCGGTCTTGATTGTCACTGGCCAAAATACGATCAAGATTCATGAGCTAGTTAACGAAGAGCTTGCGCGCCTCCTCCCAAGAGCTGAACGCGTAACTATCTTAAAGGCGGGACATGGATCGGCGCGTGAGAACCCGCTAGCATTTAATGAGGCCGTGCTTAAATTTCTATCTTGTCTTGGGAATCAGTAATGCGAGAAGCGAGAGGCTGTTAGAAGTCATGGCACGGATCGCAAACATGATCGCCGCGTGGCTGAAGGACAAGCTTGCGCGCTAGATGTTGGCCAAGAGTACTATTGAGATAACTTCTAGGAGAAGAGCATGAATAAGCCCACCAGCCGGCGCCGCTTTATCAGAAACCTGACTGCGCTCGGCGCACTCGCATCGCTGCCCGCCGCCGCGCAGCCCGTGAATTGGCCAACCAAGCCGATCCGCATAATCGTCGTTACCCCGCCCGGCAGTCAGCCGGACATCGTCGCGCGCCTGCTCGCCCAAAAATTAACCGACGCGCTGGGAAAGCCAGTCGTGGTCGAAAACGTTGCCGGTGCCGCCGGAAATATCGCAGCCGACCACGTCGCGAAAGCAGCGCCGGATGGCTACACGCTGGGACTACTGGGCCAGGGGCAGCTCGCCATCAATCCCAGCCTGTACAAGCTGGCGTATGACCCAGTGAACGATTTCGCGCCGGTTTCGCAGGTCTATCTGAGTACGTCCGTCCTGGTCGTTCACAACGCCGTGCCGGCGAAGAGCGTCAAGGAGTTGGTTGCTTTGGCCAAAGCGCAGCCTGGCGGGCTCACGTTCGCCTCCGCCGGCAGCGGGAGCCCCCTTCACATGGCCGCAGAATTGTTCAAGTCCGCTGCAGGCCTCGACATCCGGCACATTCCCTACAAAGGCGGGGTGGCGGCTATCCCGGACCTGCTTGGCGGGCGCGTCACGATGATGTTTGGCCAGACATCACTGGTCTTACCGTTGGTGCGCGAAGGGAAGCTACACGCGCTCGCGGTGACCTCGTTAAAGCGCGTGCTGGCGTTCCCGGAGTTGCCGACCATCGCCGAGTCCGGCTATCCGGGCTTCGAGTCTACGTCCTGGATCGGCTTGCTCGCGCCGGCAAGGACCCCGTCTGCGATTATTCGCAAGCTTCATCTCGAAACCGTCAAGGCGCTCGCGCTACCCGACTTGCGTGCCAAACTCGCCGATCTTGGTCTGGAAGGAATTAGCACCTCGTCCGATGAGTTCGCCGCGGTCATCAAGTCCGAGATCCCGAAGTGGGCGAAGCTGATCAAGGAGTCGGGCATCAAGCCGGATTAGTGCCCTCCGCGACACGCGAACGTGCCTACCAAAAGCTTCATTTGAACGGTATAGACGAACGCCCAACTTTAGTTCGAGCGGACGCGATGTCAGCGCCGCTCAACAAGTCGTGTGTGCCGTGCATGGCACGAATCCAGTCGGGTGAAAGTCCCGGCACCAGGTATTCGCAGAGCCGAAGGTTAGCCAAAGGGCAAGTGCGTCGCCGCGAGGCGGGGTGCGGTAGGCAAGCCCAAGGCGAAATCGACAAATGGGTGCGACGGCGTTACGATGCTACGCATGGAAACAAAGGGGCAGCCCGAACTGGCACTGGCCAGGGCAGCATGAGATCACGCAAGTTTCAAGGAACCGCCGGATACGTGACCCGTATGTCCGGTGGTGTGGGAGGGAGGGGCCGTGAGGCTTCTTCCTATCTCGATTAGAAGGCAAGAGGAATGAAGTGACGAAGGAAGAAGGTCGAGAGAAGTTTTTGCAGCCACGTTAAAGGAGGGAACATGTTCAAGTTTAGATCTGTACTGTTGAGTCTACTAACTATGGTGCTCGTTGCCGGTTGCGCATCTCCGGGGTCGACTGGCGCGTTTGTTCAGGCGACTAGCAAGCCGCCCGAGCAGCTCGGTACTGTTTCCTTTGCCAACTCGTGCGCGCCCGCCGTGCAGGCGAGCCTCCAGCGAGCTGTCGCGTTGCTGCACTCGTTCTGGTTTGGGGAAAGCGAGAAGACGTTTCGCGAAGTGCTTGAACGCGACCCGGCCTGCGCCATTGCCACCTGGGGCATCGCAACCAACATCATCGGCAACACTTTTTCCGAGGGGCCGCTTCCAGCCCGGGCGAAGCAGGCGCAAGAGGTGCTTGAACGCGGCCGCACGATCGGCGCGAAGACCGAGCGCGAGCGTTACTTCATCGAGGCGATCGGGGAATACTACGAGCGCTATGGCGACCGCACACCGGAGCAGCGCATGAAATCGCTCTCCAATGCATTCGAGGTCGTGGCAAAGCGCTTCCCCAACGATGACGAGACGCAGATATTTTTTGCGCTCTATTTGACCGCGACGCAATCGCTGGACGACAAGACCTTTGCCGCCGCGCTGAAAGCTGCCGCGATTCTCGAAGTCCAGTTCAAGAAGCATCCTGATCATCCCGGCGTGGCGCACTACCTCATCCATAGCTACGACTACCCGCCGATTGCCGCGAAGGGATTGAACGCAGCCAAGCGCTACGCCGAGATTGCGCCCTCCTCGCCGCACGCGCTGCACATGCCTTCGCACATTTTCACGCGCGTCGGCGCGTGGCAGGACTCGGCGCGGTCGAACGAGCGTTCGAACGAGGTGGCCAGGGCAGAGAAACTTCCGGGTGCAGTGCTGCACGCCGCCGACTATATGGCCTACGCCTACCTGCAGCTTGCGCGCGACAGCGATGCGCGACGCCTCGTCGAGGAAGCGCAGGGCATCCGCGCTGCCCCCACGGCGCCGCGCGGGATACACCTTGCGCTGGCCGCGATACCGGCGCGCTACGCCGTCGAGCGCGGCGCATGGCAGGATGCGGCGCAACTCAAGCCTCGGGAAACCCGGGTTTCGTATGCGGTCGCGATCACGCACTTCGCCCGCGCATTGGGCGCCGCACGCAGTGGTGACCCAGCCGCGGCCGAAAGCGACGTACAGGAACTCGCGCACATCGCCGAAGCGCTGAAGGCCGCGAAGAATACGTACTGGTCCACCGAAGTCGAAGTGCAGCGCCTCGGCGCTGCGGCGTGGATCGCGTACGCCAAGGGCAATCGCGATGAGGCACTCAAGCTCATGCGCTCCTCGGCCGAGCTCGAAGCGAAAAGCGAGAAGAGCGCAGTCAGCCCTGGTCGCGTCGTCCCAGCGTACGAGCTGCTCGGCGACATGCTTATGGAAAATAGCAAGCCGATGGAGGCGCTTGCGGCCTACGAGCAGTCGCAGGTGCAAGACCCGAACCGCTACCGCAGCCTGTACGGGGCAGGACAGGCGGCAGCGCAGTCCGGCAACCGCGACAAGGCGCGGTACTACTTCTCCAGGCTGTTTGACATGGCGGGTTCCGGCGACCTCCGCCCCGAGATGGAGAAGGCACGCCGATATCTCGCGAGTAACTAACGTCGCAAAGGCACCTGTTTCGTTTCTCGATCAAACGACTTTACTTTGATTGGTGAACGTTTCCGTGAGCTACAGCAGCAATCATCGGTAAATGAAACGCCGCCCAACCGCGCCGTCGAGGCCGACGTGCCACAAGCGGCATGCGGCGCACGGCGAACGTGTGTGCCGTGCATGGCACGAATCCAGTCGAGTGAAAGTCCTGACACCAGGTATTTGCAGAGCCGAAGGTTATTCCAATCCGCATTAAAAACGATAACTGCGTTGCTTCGCTTTGCCGTGCTACAGCACTGTCAGCAGCTTCGCGCCTTGTTCTCCTTTCTAATGCGAATTGGAATTAGCCAAAGGGCAAGTGCGTCGCCGTGAGGCGGGGTGCGGTAGGCAAGCCCAAGGCGAAATCGCGGGACGATGAACAAAAACGGCGTGGCTCAAAACCGGGTAACACTTTTTCTGGTGGCCTTCGATTGAGTCATAGGCAAACCATCCAAAATTCACATTGTCGGTGTTACCCAAAAACGTTACTTTTTGAACCACGCCCGAAATGCGTCATCAGGCGTGCTAGGACTCCAGCGCCACCAGTCGTCCATCAAAACCGATTTTTAGTAACTACTCAGGTGTCTGCGCCTGTATTTCTTTTCCCCTCTCCCTCTGGGAGAGGGTTAGGGTGAGGGCAGATGGCACTGGATTAGTCACGAAAAATCGCCATCGGGGAGCCCTCACCCCTGCCCTCTCCCAAAGGGAGAGGGAGCAAGACTAGGCATACCGCATCGGTTAAGCTGAATAGTTACGATTTTTACGACATAAAGTAGCCGTAACCCTTTAAATACCAGGGTAAACAGCTACTAAATCAAGGGCACCTCTATAGCATCACATCACTTGCCAACCAGCTGATTGAGCTTGTCGGCTTCAAAGGTTTCTTCGCGCGCTGCATCAATCGGCACACAGTCCCTGCGCGGGCTGGCTGCTGTGCTTGACAGCGTCTCTATGGCCTGCCACAGCAGCGCAATCTGGTGCTCCTGCGACGCTGCGTTGTCGATCAGCCCCTTCATGGCCTGGCCTATGGGGTCGTCATCCAGCGTGATGCCGTAGGCAGAGAACTTGGTGTCGGGTGCTGTGACATCGGCGCTTTCGCCCACTTTGGACAGGATGATGCGGGCCGGAATCCCCACCGCCGTGGCGCCAGCGGGCACCGGCTTGATGACCACCGCGTTGCTGCCAATCTTGGCACCGTCACCCACCACAAAGCCGCCCAGCACTTTGGCCCCCGCGCTCACCACCACGTCGCAGCCCAGTGTGGGGTGGCGTTTTTCGCCCTTGTAGAGCGAGGTGCCGCCCAGCGTCACGCCCTGGTAAATCGTGCAGCCATCGCCAATCTCGGCGGTCTCGCCGACCACCACGCCCATCGCATGGTCAAAAAACACACGCTCGCCAATTTTGGCGCCAGGGTGAATTTCAATACCCGTCAGCCCACGCGCGATGTGTGAGATGAATCGGCCAGACCACTTGAAGCCGTGCGTCCAGCAGGCGTGCGCCCAGCGGTGCAGCACCAGCGCGTGCAGGCCGGGGTAGCAAGTGAGCACTTCCCAGGCCGTACGGGCTGCAGGGTCACGGTCAAGAATGCACTGGATGTCGGAGCGGAGTCTGGAGAACATGCTGCGAGTTTAGGGGTTGGGCGGCATCTGTGCTCGTGATTCGCTTTTGGCAGTATCCGATGCGGCTTTCTGCGCGGCTTGAGACATCGCCTTGGCCACCCCGCGCAAGATGTGGATTTCTTCAGGGCTGAGTTGCGCGCGGTTGAACAGTTGGTTGAGCCGGGGCATGAGTTTTTTGGGTGAAGCGGGGTCGAGAAAGCCGATGTCAGTCAGCGCTTCTTCCCAGTGCCTGAGCAGGCCTGCCAGCGCAGCAGCATCGGCCAGTTGCGGCCCGGCCGTCGCGCTCTGGACTGCAAAGCCGCCAAGGGCTTCACGCCAGTCATAGGCAATCAGTTGCACCGCCGCGCCCAGGTTGAGTGAGCCAAAGCCCGGGTCGGTCGGAATGCTCAAGCACACATGGCAACGGTAAACGTCCTCGTTTTGCATGCCAAAGCGCTCAGAGCCGAACAAAAAGGCGATGCCGGACAGCTGCGTACCCAACTCCTTTTTTAATAGCGAAGAATTTAATAGCGCGGCAAAATGCGCACGCGGTGTCAGCGTAGGCGGGCCGAAGTCGCGCGGGGTCATGGCGGTGGCGCACAGGTGCGTCATGCCGTCCAATGCTTCGTCCAGCGTTTCAACTATCCGCGCATTGGCCAGCACATCCAGCGCACCGCTGGCACGCTGAATCGTTTCTTCACGTCGCAACACATTGGCCCAGCGCGGCTTGACCAACACCATGTCGTCAAAACCCATGACCTTCATGGCGCGCGCCGCCGCGCCTACGTTGCCAGCGTGGCTGGTGTGAATGAGGATGAAACGGGTTTTCAAGGCAGTGACCGCAAAGTGGCAAGGTAAAATAGCTATTGTCGCTGCCCCCGATTGTCGAGATGCAGCCCTTGCCTTGCTCTTTCTTACCTCCATGTCCGCTAACTTACATCCCATGCTCAACGTGGCCATCAAGGCTGCGCGCGCCGCCGGCGCCATCATCAACCGCGCTGCGCTTGATATTGAATCGGTTCGCATCTCGACCAAACAGACCAATGACTTCGTCACTGAAGTTGATCAGGCTGCCGAGGTCGCCATCATCGAAACACTGCTCACCGCCTACCCCGGCCACGGCATTCTGGCCGAAGAATCGGGCAGCGAGCATGGCACAAAAGATTCAGACTTCATCTGGATCATCGACCCGCTGGACGGCACCACCAACTTCATCCATGGCTTTCCGGTTTACTGCGTCAGCATTGCCCTTAGCGTTAAAGGCAAGGTCGAGCAAGCCGTGGTGTACGACCCCACCCGCAACGATATTTTTTGCGCCACCAAAGGCCGTGGTGCCTACATGAACGACCGCCGCATTCGCGTCGCCAAGCGCACCCGCCTGCAGGAATGCCTGCTGTCAACCGGCTTCCCCTACCGCCCCGGCGACAAACTCAAAATGCACCTGAGCATGTTGGGCGACATCATTCCCCAGTGCGCCGGTGTGCGCCGCCCCGGCGCGGCAGCGCTGGACCTGGCCTACGTGGCCGCAGGTTTTAGCGACGGCTTTTTTGAACTCGGCCTCAAGCCCTGGGATGTGGCCGCTGGCTCGCTACTCGTGACAGAAGCGGGCGGCCTGGTGGGTAACTTCACCGGTGAGTCCAAGTTTTTGCATGAAGGCGAATGCGTTGCCGGCAACCCCCACATCTACGGCCAGATGGTGACCGCGCTGGGCAAATACAGCAAGTTTGCGGGCACTGTGAAACCAAAAACTACCAAAGGCGCGCTGGCGCAAGCCAATGCAGCAGCAGACAAAGTCGATGCCCAGGCCAACGAGCAAACCGTTGTTATGGCGGCATTTGAAAAAGCCAGCACCACGCTAACCGCCAAGCCCAAACGCATCAAACCCGCCAGCACTGGCAAACCTGCCGAAGGCGCGCCAGAAGCAACTCTCTGATGGCTTCGCTCGATCACCATACCCCCATGATGGCCCAGTACCACGCCATCAAGGCGGAGTACCCCGAGACGCTGGTTTTCTACCGCATGGGTGATTTTTACGAGGTGTTTTTTGCCGACGCTGAAAAAGCCTCGCGCCTGCTTGGCATCACGCTAACGCGGCGTGGCCAGTCGGCTGGTGAGCCGGTTGTCATGGCGGGTGTGCCTTTTCATTCGCTTGACGGCTATTTGGCCAAGCTCATCAAGCTGGGTGAGTCGGTGGCGATTTGCGAGCAGGTGGGTGATGTGGCCACTAGCAAAGGACCGGTCGAGCGCAAGGTGGTTCGCGTCATCACGCCGGGTACGCTGCTTGACCCCGAGCTGCTGGCTGACAAAACCGAATCCATCCTGCTGGCCGTACACCAGGGCGCGCGCAACACCTGCGGCCTGGCGTGGTTGAGCGTGACGCAGGGCCAGATCAACCTAGCGCAGTGCCCGAACGATGAGCTGGAAAGCGCTCTAGCACGCATTGCCTCCAGCGAGCTGATTTACAACGTCGATGTCACGCCGGCTTTTGAGTTGCGTTTGAAGGCGCTGCGCTGCGCGGTCAGCGCCCGCCCGGCCTGGCAGTTTGATGCGGCGCTCGGCGCTCGCCGCCTGCTGGCCCAGCTGCAGGTGGCGTCGCTCGCCGCGTGGAATGCCGAAGCCCTGCCCGAAGCCCACGCGGCCGCGTCTGCGCTGCTGGGTTACGCAGAACACACGCAGGGCCGCAGCCTGCCCCATGTGCAGGCCCTGGCTGTGCTGCGCTCGGACGAATTGATTGAGCTGCCGCTCACCACACGGCGCAACCTGGAGCTGACGCAAACGCTGCGCGGTGAAGATTCACCGACGCTGTTTTCATTGTTAGATACCTGCGTCACTGGCATGGGTAGCCGTACGCTTAAAAGCTGGCTGCTCAACCCCAGCCGGGACCGCAGCCAAGCCGCAAGCAGGCTTGAAGCCATCACGTATTTGCGCAGTGGCCCACAGAAAACCTTGCGCGCGCAGCTCAAAGGCGCAGGCGACGTAGAGCGCATCACCGCACGCATCGCACTGCGCCAGGTGCGGCCACGCGAGCTGCTGGTCTTGCAGTTGACGCTACAACGTTTGCTATTAAAAGAAGAGCTTGTCATGTCCGTTTCTATTGGTCTACAGCCACTTTTAGCCTCTATTTTTAGTGATTTAAAGCCTCCAGAAGGCTGCGAAACGCTAATTAGCCGCAGCATCCTGCCCGAGCCCGCCGCGCTGGTGCGTGACGGCGGCGTTATCAACCATGGCTGCGATGCGGACCTTGACGAGCTGCGCGGCATACAAACCAACTGCGATGCGTTTTTATTGGACCTTGAAGGCCGCGAAAAGCTGCGCACCGGCATCAGCAACCTGCGCGTGCAGTTCAACAAGGTGCACGGCTTTTACATCGAGGTCACGCAGGGCCAACTTGACAAAGTGCCCGCTGACTACCGGCGTCGCCAGACGCTGAAAAACGCCGAGCGCTACATCACGCCCGAACTGAAAAGCTTTGAAGACAAGGCCCTGTCTGCGCAAGAACGGGCGCTGGCGCGCGAGAAGTTTTTATATGAGCAGTTACTGGACCAGTTGCAGACCTACATTCCAGCGCTCAGTCGTCTGGCACGCGCCCTTGCTGCACTGGATGCGCTGTGTGCGCTGGCCGAGCGCTCGCTGACGCTGAACTGGGCCGCACCGGTTTTCGTCAATGAGCCGTGCATTGACATCGCCCAGGGCCGGCACCCGGTGGTAGAAAGCAGGCTGCTGGAGACCGGTGCAACCGCATTTATCGCCAACGATTGCCAGTTGCTGGCCAAGCAGCGTATGCAGGTCATCACTGGCCCCAACATGGGCGGCAAGTCAACCTACATGCGTCAGGTGGCGCTGATTGTGCTGCTGGCCAGCATCGGCTCTTATGTGCCCGCACAGGCTTGCAGGCTGGGGCCGATTGATGCCATCCACACCCGCATTGGCGCGGCCGATGATGTGGCCAACGCGCAATCGACTTTCATGCTGGAGATGCTGGAGGCGGCGCAAATTTTGCACAGCGCAACGCCGCATTCGCTGGTGCTGATGGACGAGATTGGGCGCGGCACATCGACCTTTGATGGCCTAGCACTGGCGGGCGGCATTGCCGCGTACCTGCACAACAAAACGCAGGCCTTCACGCTGTTTGCCACGCATTATTTTGAGCTGACCGAGTTCCCGGCCAAACACCACGCAGCGATTAACGTCCACGTCAGCGCGGTTGAGGCGGGTAGTGACATCGTGTTTCTGCATCACATAGAACCCGGCCCGGCCAGCAAGAGCTACGGTATTGCGGTGGCCAAACTGGCAGGCGTACCGGCTGCGGTCGTCAGCCATGCGCGGCACGTCTTGGCGGCACTGGAGGCACAGCAGGTGGACGCACGCGCGCAGGTTGATTTGTTTGCCGCACCGCCTGAAGCGGCTGCCACTGAGCCAAGCGCCCTTGAGAAGACATTGGCTACCATTGACCCTGATGCACTTAGCCCACGCGAGGCGC
>JBCKNC010000083.1:0-11834 GCA_038902915.1 Polaromonas sp. | reverse complement strand
TGCCGCCCCTCACTCTGCGGTTTAGTGAATCTCTGAAGGGCATCTCTAATATTACGCCACAGCCTCGCCAGAGTTATGCAGAGGGTCCCTAGCACCAGTCCCTAGCAGACTTGACGATTTTGTACGGAGCCGCTAAATTAGGACGCTCATGACGTTTTCCCACGGGGAGTATCAAATGGACCGTCGCAGTTTTGTCGAAACCTGTTCCGCGGGTGTGGCCTGTCTGGGTGCCGCGGTGGCCTTACCTGTCTTTGCGGCCGATGCGCGCCCCAAGGCCTATGCGCGTGTGCTGCTGACGGATGCGCACGGTGATGCCTTGCGTGCCACCGGCCTGCAGGCGCAGACCAATTACATCTTCCACTATCCCTTCGAAGCGACACCGGTGTTTTTGCTCAAGCTCGCTCAGCCAGCGCCGCCACAGCAACTTAGCACCAAGTCGCACGACAGCTACGTCTGGCCTGGCGGGGTTGGTCCACAGCGCAACCTGGTGGCTTTTTCTGCCATATGCGCGCATCACCTGGTGTACCCGACACAGCAGATCAGTTTCATCAGCTTTCGTAAATCCAGGGCCAAGAAAGGCGTGGCTGACAATCTGATTCATTGCTGTGCTGAAAACAGCCAGTACGATCCGGCCAAGGGCGCGCGCGTACTGAGTGGCCCGGCAGAGCAGCCCCTGTGCGCCGTGCTGCTGGAGCATGACCCCAAGGCCGACACGCTGACGGCGTACGCCACGCTGGGCGGCGAGTTGTTTGACGACTTCTTCCGCAAATACGAGCTCAAGCTGAGCCTGGACGTGGGGCCGAAGGCGAAGAACCAGGTGACCGGCAGAGCGGCGGTGCAGGAGCTGGTGAAGTATTGTCGGAATCCGATTCAGTGCTGAAGAGAAAATAGCGGTCAGAGTCCAAATTCATCGTGCCTTTGGGGTTATTGGGGTCAGACACCAATTTCGCTGCGGTGCGCCGCACCGGCCCGCAGGGCAAGCCAAGGGCTTGGCGAATTTCGGCTCTGACCCCAAAAACCTTCTTGACACCACTTTTCAAGCGTGGAGATTACAAAATCCGGTTAAACCAAGCCAGCGACAACCCGGCAGAGAGCAACGCCAACGCAGCCGCTAGCAGTGCCAGCAGGCCGGAAATTTCTGTCTCTTTTTTCTCCACAGCCAGCCGCGAGCTCAGGGTTTCGTAGACCTTCTTCAAGTCGCCTGCCGTGCCCGCATAAAAGTATTCGGCCTGCGTGGTGCGGGCTATGCTTTTGAGGGTTTCTTCGTCGAGTCTGACGCGCATGGACCAGCCTTCAAAACCAATCGTTTCGCCGGTCACCGTGCCCACACCCACGGTGTAGATGCGCACGCCGTGGTCGGCAGCAAGCTTGGCTGCGTCGAGTGAATCAACGCCTGTGGTGCGCTGGCCGTCGGTCAGCAAAATGATGGCGGCTGATGTGTAGGAGCCGGGCGCAACCGGTACGAATGCGGGTTTTTCTTGGCCATCTTTACCCGCCTGGTCGAGCGAGATGCCGCGCTGTTTGTCGCGCCCACTTCGCATCGCCTCTAGGCTGATGCCGGCGTCGGGGAACAGCTCGGCCAGCGACACCACAATGCCGTTGCCAATGGCGGTGCCGCGCTGCATCTGGAATTTGTCGATGGCGGTGACGAGGTCTTCACGGCTAAGCGTGGGTGGCTGCACCACCGATGCCGTGCCAGCAAAAGCGACGATGCCGACGCGCACATTGCGCGGCAGTTCGGTTAAAAAAGCTTTGGCTGCATTTTGCGAAGCCACCAGGCGATTCGGCAGCACATCGGTGGCGCGCATACTGCCGGATACGTCCATCGCCAGCATGATGGTTTCGCGTTGTGAGGGCAGGGTGATGACGGCAAACGGGCGTGATGACGCGACCAGCATGGCCGCCAGCGCACACAAAAACAGCAGTGGCGGAATGTGCCGGCGAAAGCTCTGGCCCTTACCCATGGCCTCGCGGACGATGGACAGGCTGGCGTAGCGCAGCACCATTTTTTTCTTGCGGCGCAGCAGCCAGATGTACAGCAGCACCAGCAGTGGCAGCAGCAGCAGCAGCCACAAAAATTGCGGCCACATGAAAGTCATGGGGAAGGTTTTGGGTATGAGCTGTGAGAAGTTCATGACGGCACTTTTTTAAACGTTTTTCAAGCGGCTGTTTTTAAATGGCTGGGCATGGCACCGCCTTGACTCATACGGCTGCGGCGCTTGCGCAAATCTGTAAAACGCATCAGCGCATTGACCAGATCATCGTCGGTTGATAGCTCCAGCGTATCGACACCAGCGCGCACCAAGGATTGCCGCAAATCTGATTCACGCTGCGCAGCGATGCGGGCAAAGCGAAGGCGAAAACCCGCATCATGCGTATCGACCAGCAGTTGCTCGCCGGTCTCGGCATCCACAATCGGTATCAGGCCGAGGTCTGGCAACTGTAGTTCCATCGGGTCTAGCAGGCGCACAGCAACCACCTCATGCCGGAGCGCCAGCATACCAAGCGGCTTTTCCCAGCCCGCTTCACTGATGAAGTCAGACACCACAAAAATCGTCGAGCGCCTGCGCACCTGTCTGGCTGCGGACTCCAGCAAGTCACCCAACCGTGTTGGCCCCACGGTCTTCGATTCAGGTCGAGTTTGCAGCGTGTGCAGCAGATTCAAAACATGTTGTCTGCCGCCGCGCGCGGGTATCACGGTGTCGACACCGCTGCCTTCGCCTGATCCATAGAGCATGGCACCGACGCGGTTGCCGTGCCGCGTCAATATGCGCGCCAGTACGGCAACAAATTCAGCGGAGACATGGCGCTTGCGCTGCTCGCCCGAGCCGAAGTCCATTGACGGACTGAGATCCAGCAGAAACCAGGCGCTTATCTCGCGGTCTTCGGTAAACACCCGCACATGCGGTTGCTCCAGCCGGGCCGTGACGTTCCAGTCGATGTGACGCACGTCGTCATGGTGCTGGTACTCGCGCAGGTCAGCCAGGTCCATGCCGGTGCCGCGCATCAGCGTGCGGTAGTCGCCTTGCAGCAGACCGTCGAGGCGGCGCAGCACCGTCCACTCCAACTTAAGCAACATGGCCCCCACGCTTTCCGCTTCGCGTGATGCGCGAGGCCTTGCAGGCCGCGGCTCGCGAGACGCTTCGCCTCTGTCGCCTGTCCCAACCTGCTCAAGCAGGTTGGGAGCCGCAGGCTCCAGCCCCTCGGGGGCTAATTTTCCTAGGGGTGGCCGGTCGGAAAATTTGCTCTGCCCCTTTAGCATGTCAGGCTGCAAGTTTTTCATGGGCAAGCGGTTTTGCAGGTGCTGGAATTTTCGCCATGATTTTGCCGATGATGGCATCGGGCGACAGCCCTTCAGACAGCGCCTCATACGACAGCACCAGCCGGTGCCGCAGCACGTCGGGTACCAGGTCGCTCATGTCTTCTGGCAATGCGTAACTGCGGCCACGCAGCATGGCTAGCGCCCGTGCGCCTTCAACCAAATTGATAGTGGCACGCGGGCTGGCACCAAAGGTGATGAAGCGCTGCAAATCCTTGATGCCATGCTTGTCAGGGTTGCGTGTGCTGGAGACAAGTTTGACGGCGTACTGCATCAGCGAAGGGTCTACATAAACGCGCCTGCATTCAGCTTGCAGTGCGGCCAGTTGTTCGGTGGTGGCAACGCTTGACACGGCCACCGCCGGGCCAGTGACGCGCTGCACGATGACGAACTCTTCTTCATCCGTCGGGTAGTCGACCAGCACCTTCATCATGAAGCGGTCTACCTGCGCTTCAGGTAGCGGGTAGGTGCCTTCGGTTTCAATCGGGTTTTGTGTAGCCATGACGAGAAAGGGCGCGGGTACCTTGTGCGTCACACCAGCAATGGTTACCTGCCGTTCCTGCATCACTTCAAGCAGCGCGCTTTGCACCTTGGCCGGTGCGCGGTTGATCTCGTCGGCCAGCAGCAAATTGGTAAACACCGGCCCCAGCGAAGTGCTGAACTCGCCAGTTCTCTGGTTGTAAATGCGCGTGCCCACCAGATCGGCGGGCACCAGGTCGGGCGTGAACTGGATGCGTTTGAAGTTGCCGCGCACGGTTTCTGCCAGTGTTTTGATGGTCAGCGTTTTAGCCAGACCGGGCACGCCTTCAACCAGCAAATGGCCTTGCGCCAGGATGGCGACCATGACGCGCTCCAGAAAGCGGTCTTGGCCGACGACCACACGTTTGATTTCGTAGAGGATTTGCTCCATGAGCTGGGCTGTGTCTTGAGTGGGTTCTTGCATGGTGGTTCTCGAGTCGTTTAATTCGGGGAGTTGATCAGTTTGGGGACAGAGCAATCGGCTGTCTGGAATGCGTCCGTTTTTTTAAAACGGAGGCATTCCGGCAGCCGATGCTGCATTTTCAATCGGCACTGCAAAGCCAATGCCGACAAAGGTGCGTTGCTGCTGGTTCGGGTTGTAAATCCCGGTGACGATGCCGACCACCTCGCCGTCCATCGTCACCAGCGGGCCACCCGAATTGCCGGGGTTGGCCGCAGCGTCGAACTGGATCAGGTTGGTCATCATCTGCTGGCCTTCGGGCGAGCGGAAGTTGCGTTTCAGGCCAGACACGATGCCGCTGGATGCCGATGGCCCAAGGCCAAACGGAAAGCCGACCGCCATCACTTTGTCGCCCGGTTGTAAATCGGCGGTGGACCGCATGGTGGCGGCAATCATGTCGTCGGGGATCTTGTGAGCTTGTAGCACAGCCAAATCATTTTCGGGCTGCACGCCTGTGATGTGCGCCGTGGTTTCCATGCCATCAGAAAAAGTGATCTTGATGGTTTCTGCCCCTTGCACCACATGCAGATTGGTCAAGATGATGCCTTTGTCAACAATCACCACACCCGTTCCCACGCCGCGCTCGCCCTCTTTGCCGTCCTTGTCTTTGCCAATGTTGACCACCCGCACCACCGAGGCAATGATGGCTTCATAGGCCTTGGCTTGTGCCGATGGCAGCACGCTGGTCTCTAATGTTTTGAGCACGGCTGCATTGATGTCTTTTTGCGTCAGCTTGTGAGCGCCCGGTCGCACCGACATCGAAAAACTGAGCGCCAGCAACAAGGCCAGCAGGCCTACAACCGACCATAGCAGGGTGATGTTGCTGAGCTTCAGGTGTTTGGAGAAGCTCTGAAACCTTGATGGCCTCACCTCAACCTCCGTTGCCGGGGCAAGCTCCGCAGCGGGTTTTGAATCAGCGCGCTGTGCGCTACTGTAAAGGGCAGGTCGTCGCATGGGTTACCTTTGTCAAGCCTTAAGAAAACAACCGTATCACGTTTTTTGCCTTTTTGCACGCCAGTCGGCTATCCCTCTGCTCTGGCCTGAAAGCCTGCATTTTTGTGTCACCATCCTCCTCTGCTGCCATGTAAGCATCTTGACCAACTAGTAGTTCGTTTCGCCAAAATGCTTACATGAAATCGCGTCTTTTTGTGCCATACGTCGTTGCCCATTCTTGCCAGACTCCCGGTCTGACTGCGCCCGTGCGCCTAGTCTGTCGGAAAAATCCATCAATTTCATTTTGTAATCCTTTTGGCGAAACGGCCTACTACCCATGACTTTCTGGATAGATACCCACTGCCACCTTGATGCCGTCGAATTTCGCGATGACCTGGCAGCGGTGTCTGCGCAGGCACAGAGCGCCAATGTGGTGCATTGCGTGGTTCCGGCGGTGGCGGTGAATAATTTTCAGGTGGTGCGAGAGCTGGCGCACCAGTATTCGTACAGTTACGCGCTGGGCATTCATCCGATGTGCGTGCCCCAGGCGCAGGAGTCTGATCTGCAGGCGCTGGACGCAGAGCTGGCGCTGCGCAAATCAGACCCACGCCTGGTTGCAGTGGGTGAGATTGGTCTTGATTACTTTGTGCCTGAGCTGATGCAAAGCCCCATGCGCGAGCGCCAGGAACACTTTTATCGCGAGCAGCTAAAAATTGCGCGCAAGCACGGCCTGCCAGTGATATTGCATGTGCGCCGTTCTGCTGACAAGTTACTGAAGCATTTGCGCGAGATAAACCCGGTCGACGGTTGGTCAGGTATTGCTCACGCATTCAATGGCAGCCAACAGCAAGCCGAGGCATTTATTGAGTTAGGTTTCAAGCTCGGGTTTGGCGGCGCGGTGACGTTTGAGCCCGCCTTGCAATTGCGCCGCCTGGCCAGTGACCTGCCCCTGGCAAGCATTGTGATGGAAACCGATTCACCTGACATTCCACCGCACTGGCTTTACACCACCGCAGCGCAGCGTGAGCAGGGGCAGATGCAAGGCTGCAACCAGCCCGCAGAGTTGCCGCGCATAGCGCAAGTGGTGGCCGACTTGCGCGGCATCTCCATGGACGCATTGGCGGCTGCGACCACGGCCAATGCCTTGGCTGCCTTGCCGAAGTTGCGTGGGGTGGTATTTTCAACAAACATAGATTGAGTTGATGGCAAAAAAAGAAACCAGCAAGTCTGCAAGCGCGCTACCCGAGGTTCATTTCTCCGACTATGGCGACGTGCGCTACCTGCATCTTGGAACCCTTTGGGTACAAGGCTCGATGTTGCTGGACAAGCCCTATGACATCGAACTTGAATATGTGCAGCGCATGATGGCCGGGCTGCTGTTTATGGATACCAGAGCCATACACAAAAAGCACGCGATGCAGCTTGGCCTGGGGTCTGCGGCGTTAACCAAGTTTTGCTACAAAAAGCTGCGCATGAAAACGACGACGATTGAAATCAACCCGCAGGTTGTCAAGGCCTGCCGTGTCTGGTTCAAGTTGCCGCATGATGACTTGCGCCTGCATGTCATCGAGGCTGATGCGTCAGTTGAAATACAAAAATTGCAGCACCATGAGACGGTCGATTTGCTGCACGTTGACCTCTATGACCACGAAGCCGCAGCGCCGATGCTGGACAGCGCCGATTTTTATACGCATTGCTATGGCTTACTGGCTGAAGATGGCGTGATGACGGTCAACCTTTTTGGCCGTGACTCAAGTTACGAGCAGTCGCTTGAAAAGATTGCTGACGTTTTTGGTCCGCAGGCGGTATGGGCGTTCAGGCCCACGCGGGAGGGCAATACCGTGGTGCTGGCCCAGCGTGAGTCAACAAGGCCCGAACGCTCTGATCTGCTGCTGCGGGCTGCCGATATTGAGTCGCGCTGGGGCTTGCCGGCCAAAAAATGGTTGCGGCTCTTCAAACCAGTGACATGAAAACTATGCAGTAAAAATGAATGAATGCGGGTAACTACTAAGCTCCCTGTAGGGTGGGCACCGCCCACGTCATCCACGACTTGGCCCCAATCATGAAGCCAGCGTGGGCAGTGCCCACCCTACGAATCAGCAAGACCTGAGTAGTTACGAATGCGGTAAAGTGAAGCCATGAGTGCAGTGATGCCCCCCAACCAACCAACATCATCCCGCAAACCGCTAGCAAAACCTGCGCACGTTGGTTCGTTGGACTGGCGCAAGCTGGTTGAATGGTTGAGTGAGGACGGCGTTATCAGCAGCGCGGAGGCCCAGCGCACCATCGCTCGCTGTGCCCAGGTGCAAAGCGCGCAGTCGCCGCTGGTGCGGCTGGCCAGCGTCAGCATGACGCGGGTGGCGGACGGCAAGCCGCTGGATATTGAAACCATGACCGAATGGCTGGCAGGCCGCGCCAGCCTGAAATATTTGCGCATAGACCCGCTCAAGGTCGAGGTCGGCAAGGTGGCCGACATGATGTCTGCCGTGTATGCCGAACGGCACAAGGTGCTGCCGGTTCAGGTTACGCCGACTGAAGTGGTGGTGGCCACGTCAGAGCCATTTGTCACCGACTGGGTCTCGGAAGTCGAGCGCCAGTCGCGCCGCCGTGTGCGGCTGGTGGTCTCAAACCCGCTTGAGATCACCAAATACACCGCCGAATTTTTTGTGCTGGCCAAATCTGTCAAGGCCGCGCTTAAATCTGTCGGCAATTCAGGCGGTGCCAGTTTTGAACAACTGGTGGAACTGAACAAAACCAACAAGCAACTCGATGCCAACGACCAGGGCGTGGTGCAGGTGGTGGACTGGCTCTGGCAATACGCTTTCGATCAGCGCGCTAGCGACATCCACCTGGAGCCCCGGCGTGAGCAGGGCGTGATACGTTTTCGCATCGACGGCAAGCTGCACCTCGTCTACCAGATGCCGATGGCCGTACACAACGCCATGACGGCGCGTATCAAGCTGCTGGGCCGCATGGACGTGGTTGAAAAGCGCAGGCCGCAGGACGGCCGCATCAAGACGCGCAACCCGCGTGGTGATGAGATTGAAATGCGCCTGTCAACGCTGCCAACTGCGTTTGGCGAAAAAATGGTGATGCGTATTTTTGACCCGGACAGCACCGTCAAAGACCTAGCCGCACTCGGATTTTCCGAACATGATGCGGCGCGCTGGGAACAGCTCGTCAAGCGTCCCTACGGCATTATTCTGGTGACCGGGCCAACCGGCTCGGGCAAAACCACCACGCTGTATTCAACCCTCAAACGGCTGGCAACTGAAGATGTCAATGTCAGCACGGTAGAAGACCCGATCGAGATGATTGAGCCATCATTCAACCAGACGCAGGTGCAGCCGCATCTTGATTTCGATTTTTCAGAAGGCTTGCGTGCACTGATGCGGCAGGACCCGGACATCATCATGGTCGGCGAGATCCGCGATTTGCAAACCGCCGAAATGGCAGTGCAGGCAGCGCTCACCGGGCATCTGGTTTTCAGCACCCTGCACACCAACGATGCGCCGTCGGCCGTGTCGCGGTTGATGGAGCTGGGTATTGCCCCATACCTCATCAACGCCACGCTGCTGGGTGTGCTGGCCCAGCGCCTGGTGCGCACACTGTGTAGCAACTGCCGCGAGAAAGACGACACGGCCTCGCGTGAGACGCTGGCAGACCTCGTCAAGCCGTGGCAGATCAGCGGTGGCTACCGGCCCTACAAACCCGTGGGCTGTGTTGATTGCCGCCTGACGGGTTTCCGGGGCCGCATGGGTTTGTACGAGCTGCTCACGGTGACCGAAGCCTTCAAAGAGAAAGTTTCCAAAGAGCCGAATATTGATGCGTTGCGCAAGCAGGCGGTTGCAGACGGTATGCGGCCACTGCGGCTGGCCGGGGCACTCAAGGTGGCCGAAGGCTTGACGACGATTGAAGAAATGTTAGCGACCACGCCGCCCATGTCCTGAGTCATTTCTGACGCTATAACTTGCGGGTTTTTCGCGCACTCTGCCAGCATAAGGAATGCGGAAACTGCCAATATCCCATTTTTGGACGGCACTGGCGGGCGCATTGCGTCGTTGTTACGCGTTTGTGTGGCTTGGCCACACGGCACTTGTAACGCCTAGCACTGCATCCCTCCAGCACCACCCAAAACCCGACATTGACAATTTCCGCATCCCTAAGTGAAAACCACAATGCCGGGCAAGGGCAATTGCATGCACAATGCACCGATTCATTTTTTTATCTATAGGAGACAAACCGTGAATATCAAGAGTCAGAAAGATTTTTTTGCCGGCCTCATGTTTATGGGTGTCGGCGTGGCGTTTGCGTGGGGCGCAACCACCTACAAGATCGGCACCGCCGCTCGCATGGGACCGGGCTACTTTCCTCTTATGCTGGGCGTTCTGATGGTCATTATTGGCCTAGTCATCACCTTCAAGTCATTGGTGATTGAAGCCGAAGGCGGCGACAAAATCGGCAAATGGGCCTGGAGGCCGCTGTTCTACATCATTGCGGCGAACGTTGCGTTCGGTGTTTTGCTGACGGGTCTGCGCGGCATCGGTCTGCCGGCCTTCGGCTTGATTGTTGGGATTTACGCCTTGACCTTTATTGTCAGCATGGCCCTGACCGGCTCGAAATTCAAGAGCACCTTCATTCTGGCCACCGGGCTGGCGATTATCTGCTACCTGGCCTTCGTTTGGGGACTGGGGCTGCAGTTCCCGGTGTGGCCCGCCTTCATCACCGGTTAAGGAAAAGAAAATGGATCTGATTTCAAATTTATCGATTGGCTTTGGCGTGGCTTTCACGCCGATCAACCTGCTGTACGCGTTCGTCGGCTGCTTTTTGGGTACGCTGATTGGCGTGCTGCCCGGTATTGGTCCGGTGGCCACCATTGCCATGCTGCTGCCTGCCACCTATGCCTTGCCGCCGGTGTCTGCGCTGATCATGCTGGCCGGTATTTATTACGGTGCCTCGTACGGCGGTTCGACCACTGCCATTCTGGTGGGCCTGCCCGGTGAGGCTTCCTCGGTGGTGACCATTATTGACGGGAACATGATGGCCAAAAAGGGGCGGGGCGGGCCGGCGCTGGCCGCTGCCGGCCTAGGCTCGTTCTTTGCCGGGTGCGTCGGCACGCTGATTCTGGCGGCCTTTGCGCCGCCGCTGACCGAACTGGCTTTCAAGTTTGGCCCGGCCGAATATTTTTCCCTGATGACGCTAGGCCTGATCGGTGCCGTGGTGCTGGCAAGGGGCTCGCTGCTCAAGGCCGTGGGCATGATTGTGCTGGGCCTGCTGCTCGGCTTGGTGGGTACTGACGTGAATTCGGGTGTCGCCCGTTTCAGCTTTGGCTTTCCAGAACTGACAGACGGTATCGGCTTCATCGTGATCGCCATGGGTGTGTTCGGCTACGGCGAAATTATCCACAACCTGGCGACGCCAGAGCATGAGCGCGAAGTGTTCACCGCCAAAGTGACTGGCCTGTGGCCGACCAAACAAGATTTCAAGGATATGACACCCGCCGTGCTACGCGGCACCTTCATCGGTTCTGCACTCGGTATTTTGCCCGGCGGCGGTGCCCTGCTGGGTGCCTTCGCTGCGTATGCAATTGAAAAGAAAATCAAGATGAAGCCCGGCGAAGTGCCCTTCGGCCAAGGCAACATCCGCGGCGTGGCCAGTCCTGAGTCTGCCAACAACGCCGCTGCGCAGACCTCCTTCATTCCGATGCTGACGCTGGGTATTCCCCCCAACGCCGTGATGGCGCTGATGGTCGGTGCCATGACGATTCACAACATCCAGCCCGGTCCGCAGGTTATGACCAGCAACCCCGAGCTGTTCTGGGGCCTGATTGCCTCGATGTGGATTGGCAACGCCATGCTGATCATCCTGAACCTGCCGCTGATCGGCATCTGGGTCAAGCTGCTCACTGTGCCTTACCGCTACCTGTTTCCGGCGATTGTGCTGTTCTGTGCGATTGGTGTGTATTCGACCAACAACAACACCTGGGACATCTGGATGGTCGGCATCTTCGGCGTGATCGGCTACATCTTCATCAAGCTGGGGGCTGAACCGGCACCGCTGCTGCTGGGCTTCATCCTGGGCCCCATGATGGAAGAAAACCTGCGCCGCGCGCTGCTGCTCTCGCGCGGCGACTGGAGCACGTTTGTCACGCGTCCGTTGTCGGCCGGTTTGCTGGCAGCGGCTGTGCTGATGGTGGTGATTGTGCTCTTGCCATCGATCAAAAAGAAGCGCGAAGAGGCCTTCGTCGAGGAATGACAAGGCTTATTTTGGGTCGTTAAAATGGCATCTTCGGGTGCCATTTTTGCGCTCGGGTTTTTGGGGTCAGAGCCCAAATTCGACTAGCCTTTGGCTCGCCCGTAGGATGCAGTGCTTGCACTGCAGCGAAATTGGTGTCTGACCCCAATAACCCATTCTCAAGCAGCTTTTATGAGCCTTCATTTCAACTTCAACAATCCCTACACCTCTACCCGCTTGCCGCTGTTTGCGCGCAACGTTGTCTCTACTTCGCACCCAGAGCGTGGCCACCGCATGGAGGTCATCAACGATTCGTACCAGGACTTCGGTGCAGGCCAGTTCATCTGGCGCGCGGGCGACCCAAAAGTT
>JBCKNC010000082.1:0-11922 GCA_038902915.1 Polaromonas sp. | reverse complement strand
GCCTGTGCGGCTACCTCGTCAGGTGTCAATTTTTTGTCGGTCATAGTGTTTTGATAAAAGCCAGCATTGCAGACGCTGCCGCCTGCTCGCCTGCACGGCGCGAACCACCCATGCCGCGCTCCGCACGGCGGTACTCGGTAATTTCACACTCGACATCAAAAGTCTGTTTATGCGCCGCACCCTGAGTGCCCACTACCCTGTAAATGGGCAGGTTCATTTTTCGACCTTGCAGCCATTCCTGCAACTCGGTTTTGGGATCTTTGCCAATCGCCTGCATCTGGGCATTGATTTCAACATCCTTGAACAGGCGGCGAACCAGCGCCGCAGCCGTATCGAATCCGGCATCCAGAAAGACCGCACCAATCACGGCCTCAAGCGCATCGGCCAAGATGGATGGTCGCTTTTGCCCGCCGGACTTGGCTTCGCCTTCACCCAGCCGCAACAAGTCTGGCAGGCCCAGCGTCACCGCGACTTTATGCAGTGTGTCCTGCTTGACGAGGTTGGCGCGCACGCGGGACAAATCACCCTCGGGCAGTTCGCCCAGTTGTTCGTAAAGCAGGCCGGCAACTGCCAGGTTAAGAACCGAGTCGCCCAAAAACTCTATGCGCTCGTTGTGATCAGATGAAAAGCTGCGGTGCGTCAGCGCCTGCACCAGCAGCCTAGGGCTGGAAAACTCGTGCTGCAGTCGTTGCTGCAACGCCTGCAGGTTGGGGCGTAATTCCATTTTCAGATCGATAGGAGATTAGGCGCGAAGCCGCAGACAGTGCTGTAGCACGGCAAGGCGAAGCAACAACATATCGTATTGATCTGGAAATGGAATAACGCGCTACTCGTTCGCACTTACTTCGAACGACCCGTGTACTTGAGCAGCAGATAGGCGGGCCCGCCAATGTGGATTTCCTTGCTATAGGCAAAGGCAACAACGGTCTTGTCGCCCTCTTTTGTGACCTCAAGGTCCTTGCCTGTGATGCTCTTGATATCGTCAATTTGCGCAGCCTTGTCAAAGATGGAGCGTACCTCCGCCACGCTACTGCCTTCTTTGGCCTTGTTGGCCGCCATGGTGATGGCCCCGAACTCAAACACGGTAGGTACTGCCTGGACTCCGATGAGGCCCACGAAAGCGAGCACACCAACGACGAACAAAATACCGATAAATGAAATGCCAAGTTGTTTAGTTTTCATACGTTTTTCCTGCTATGGGTTATTGGGGTCAGACACCAATTTTGGGTTTTTGGGGTCAGAGTCCAAATTCATTGTGCCTTTGGCACGCCCTTCGGGTGCGATGCTCTGCATCGCAATGAAATTGGCGTCTGACCCCAATAACCCATGCCAAAGGCTAGTCGAATTTGGGCTCTGACCCCAAAAACCCCGAGGTCAAGTGCCCATCAATCAAAAGAACCAATGCGCTTGAGATTACCGAAATTCATCCATACAAAAAAGGCTTTGCCGACAATGTTTTTTTCCGGCACAAAACCCCAGTAGCGCGAGTCGAGTGAATTGTCGCGGTTGTCACCCATCATGAAGTACTGCCCCTCAGGCACCTTGCACACCACACCTTCGCTACTGTAACGGCAATTTTGCTTGTTGGGAAAGTCATCGATGCCGGGAATGAAGGCAGGCCGGTCATCGTCATTCAGCAGGCCGTAGCGTTTGCCTGCGCTTGTGACTTCTTCAAACTGCTTAGCGTAACGCATCGAGTCCTCATCGAAAAAATCAGGCAGCGGGCTTTTATCAAGTAGCTTGCCATTGATCGTCAATTTTTTATTCAGGTAGGCCACCTCGTCGCCGGGCACACCCACCACGCGCTTGATGTAGTCGAGGCTGGACTTGGGCGGGTAACGAAACACCATGACATCGCCGTGCTGCGGGCTATTGTTGTCAAGCACCTTGAGGTTGATGACGGGCAGGCGCACGCCGTAATGGAATTTGTTGACCAGGATCAAATCGTTTATCAGCAAGGTCGGGATCATGGAGCCTGACGGAATCTTGAAGGGTTCAAACAAAAAAGACCGCAGCAAAAACACCACCACAATCACCGGGAACAACCCTGCCGTCCAGTCCAACCACCAGGGCTGCATGATGAGCCTGTCCCTGGCCTGGTGGGTGTTGTCATCGACTTTGCTGATGCCTAACCTGGAAAGCTCGGCCTGACGTTTTGCCGCGTTTTCCTCTAACGCAGTAACGGCCTGATGGCGCTGCGGCAGAAAGTAAAACCGCTCTGCTACCCAGTAGATGCCGGTGACCACGGTTGCCAGAAACAGCAGCAGCGAAAAGTTACCTTCCACCATGCCGAAATACCAGGCCGCGGCGTAACCGACGAACACGGCCAGCAATACGGCGGTGATGGAGCTCATAAATCGGGATATCGTTTGGGGCATTAGTCTTCCACTTGAAGTATGGCGAGGAAAGCCTCTTGGGGCACCTCTACGGAACCGATTTGTTTCATGCGTTTTTTACCTGCTTTTTGCTTTTCAAGCAGCTTACGTTTGCGTGAAATATCGCCGCCGTAGCACTTGGCAATCACGTTCTTGCGCAGGGCCTTGATTGTCTCACGCGCAATGATATTGCCACCGATGGCGGCCTGGATGGCCACGTCGAATTGCTGGCGTGAAATGATCTCGCGCATCTTGGCCACCACCGCCCGCCCCCGGTAAACCGACTGGCTGCGGTGGACGATGATGGACAGCGCATCGACCTTTTCGCCGTTGAGCAAAATATCGACCTTCACCACATCGGAGGCGCGGAACTCCTTGAAGGTGTAGTCCATCGACGCATAGCCGCGCGACACCGATTTAAGCTTGTCAAAAAAGTCGAGCACGATCTCGCCAAGCGGCATCTCGTACGTCAGCATGACCTGCTTGCCGTGATAGGCCATGTTCAGTTGCACACCGCGCTTCTGGTTGGCCAATGTCATCACCGCGCCTACATAGGCTTGCGGCATGTAGAGGCGAACGGTGACGATGGGTTCGCGGATTTCGTTGACGTGACCTGCGTCCGGAATTTTCGACGGATTTTCAACCTTGATGACTTTGCCATCAGCCTTGAGAACTTCGTAGACCACGCTGGGCGCTGTGGTAATGAGGTCCTGGTCAAACTCGCGCTCCAGCCGCTCCTGCACGATCTCCATATGCAGCAGGCCGAGGAAGCCGCATCTGAACCCAAAGCCAAGCGCTTCGCTGACCTCGGGTTCGTAGTGCAGGGAGGCATCGTTGAGCTTGAGTTTTTCCAGCGCATCGCGCAGGGACTCGTACTCGCTGGCTTCTGACGGGTACAGACCGGCAAACACTACTGGCTGGATTTCCTTGAAGCCGGGCAAGGCTTGTGTCGCGGTGAAAGCTGCACCGCCGCTGCCGGGCTTGATGAGGGTGATGGTGTCGCCGACGCGCGCTGCCTGCAACTCCCTGATGCCTGCAATGACAAAACCAACTTCACCGGCTTCCAGCGCAGGGCGCGGCTCATTGTGCGGTGTGAAGACACCCAGTTGCTCGGCGTTGTACATCGCTTCACTGGCCATGAGCTTGATGCGGTCGCCCTTGGCAAGCCGACCATCCACCACGCGCACAAGCATGACCACGCCCACGTAAGCGTCGTACCAGCTGTCGATAATCATGGCGCGCAATGCTCCCGACGGATTACCTTTGGGCGGCGGAATACGTGCTATGACGGCTTCCAGAATGTCGTCAATGCCCATGCCGGTTTTGGCGCTGCAGGCAATGGCATTGGTCGCGTCGATGCCGATCACCTCCTCGATTTCCTGCTTTGCATTGTCGGGATCTGCATTCGGCAAATCCATTTTATTGAGCACCGGCACTACCTCGACGCCGAGCTCGAGCGCGGTGTAGCAGTTGGCGACGGTCTGCGCTTCCACGCCCTGGCTTGCATCCACCACCAGCAATGCGCCCTCGCATGCCGACAGCGACCGACTGACTTCATACGAGAAGTCCACATGGCCTGGCGTGTCGATCAAATTAAGGTTGTAAATCTGACCATCGAGCGCTTTGTATTGGAGTGCAGCAGTCTGCGCCTTGATGGTTATCCCACGCTCCTTCTCGATATCCATCGAGTCGAGAACCTGCGCGCTCATCTCGCGATCCTGCAAACCACCGCAGCGCTGGATGATGCGGTCTGCGAGCGTGGATTTGCCGTGATCAATGTGCGCAATGATGGAAAAATTTCTGATGTGATTCATCAACGAGAACGCCTAAGTGCTTGTTTGTATTGCGAAGGAACGACTTGCCATTCGCGATAGACCATAAAAAAGGGCGCGTCGATTGCGACGCGCCCTGAACCAACAATCTATGGCAACTGCGAAGGTTGGAACTTCATTGTAGGCAAAAAGCCGAGTTCCAACAGTCCCAAAATGTCCATATTTTTGTCGTTGCAGGCTAGCAACATGAAACTTATACACAGCTTGTTAACAATTCTTACTGATGAACTCTGGACAACTTGTGCGCGATCTGTGGATCAACACTGAATAAGCTGATTTAGCGCCAATTTTGGATTTATCGCGATGTTGATATATCCAAACATGACAGAAAGTCGCCCTTATTCTAACCAAATTGACAGTTGTTCTATTTTAGTTGTCAGTACTCACTAACAATTTGAGGCGAATAAAAATTCAAGATATATTTTTAAATCGCGTAAAAAGCCTATTCACACAAATTAAAACCCCCATCCCTGACAAGGTATGGGGGTCTTTCTGTGAAAGCGCGTAACTACTCAGGTCTTGCTGATTCGTAGGGTGGGCACTGCCCACGTTGGCTTCATGAATGGGGCCAAGTCGGGGATTGCGTGGGCGATGCCCACCCTATAGGGAGCTGAGTAGTTACGAAAGCGCAGCGTTTTAAAGCATTGATCGACCACTCTCAGCGGACAGGCCGAATCAGCGCGTACTGCGCCCACTCACCGCGCCGGAACAACACATTGACGGATTTTGATTTGTCTGCCTTTGCCAGCGCTGCCTCGAACTCCTTAACGCTTGTCACTTCAGAGTTGGCTACCGCCACAATCACGTCACCTTCGCGCAAGCCCGCCCTGCCCGCCGCACCGTCTGCAGTGTCAACCTTGACGCCGCCTTTGAGCTTGAGTTCTTTTTTCTGCGCGTCAGACAATTCGCTCACTACCAGGCCGAATACTTGAGCCGGGCCGGCTACGGGCGGTTTTGGCTCTGGTGCAGATGTTTTGCGGATGGGTTTTTCAGGTTCCACCTCGGCAATGACGACGAGAAAATCCTTGAACGCGCCGCGCCTGAACACCGTCACCACCGACTTGGTACCAGGCTTGACGTTACCCACCAGACGCGGCAAGTCACTGGATTTTTCAATCTGCTTGCCATCGAACTTTGTGATGATGTCGCCCGCTTCAATGCCGGCTTTGTCGGCAGGTGCGCCACTTTCTACGCCCCTGACCAGCGCCCCCTGGGGTTTTCCAAGCCCTATGGATTCAGCAATTTCTTTGCTGACCTGGTCAATCTGTACACCGATCCGCCCGCGCGTTACCCGGCCACTGCTGCGCAGTTGGTCAGACACGCGCACGGCCTCGTCAATCGGGATGGCAAATGAAATCCCTTGGTAGCCGCCGGAGCGCGAATAGATCTGGCTATTGATGCCGACCACTTCACCACGCATGTTGATGAGGGGGCCGCCGGAGTTGCCCGGGTTGATGGCCACATCGGTCTGGATGAATGGCAGGTAGTCGCCCGTGTCGCGCTGCTTGGCACTCACAATACCGGCCGTCACGCTGTTCTCCAGTCCAAACGGGGAGCCGATGGCCATCACCCACTCGCCGACTCTCAATCGGTTGGTGTCGCCAATTTTGACGGCGGGCAAACCGGTGGCCTCGATTTTGACTACCGCCACATCGCTACGCTTGTCAGTGCCAATGATTCTGGCCTTGAACTCGCGCTTGTCAGTCAGGGTGACGATGACTTCATCAGCACCCTCCACCACATGGGCGTTGGTCATCACAAAACCATCGCTGGTCAGAATGAAGCCGGAGCCCACACCGCGTGGCTGGCCTTCGTCGGGCTGAGGCTGGCTGCGCTCTGGCCTGGGCGAGCGCGGCACGCTAGGTGGCACCGGGATGCCAAAGCGGCGAAAAAACTCCAGCATCTGCTCATCAACACCACCGGCAGCCGCAGCCTTGACTTTCTCAGACGTTCGGATGTTGACGACCGACGGCCCGACCTGTTCGACCAGATCGGCGAAGTCAGGCAGCGTGCGGTTTTGCGCCCACACAGGCTGCATCGGTATCAGGGCGGTGCTAGACACCAGCACAATCAGTCCCGCAGCAAGACAGGAGCCAAATGAGGAACGTAGTGGTTTCAGGTTCAATTCAAGCATCATCAATCTCGTTGTAAATGTTGGTTGTCAAGCGTAAAAAATCAGGTTGAATGCTCAAGCGACAGCTTATGGGCGCTTCTAGAAATTCAGATTTTCGGGATGAAGTGCAAGGCGCGTGTCGCATCGCCCTTTGGGCTCATGCGAGGGTCGCGAGCACCGCGCAACGCAGCAATTCGCCCGAAAAATGAATTTATAGAAGTGCCCTTATTTCTTTCGCTCAAGGCCACTGGCAAATAATTGCAGGGTTGCCATCGGTACCTCGCCCACGACGGTCAGCCAATAGGCTCCCAGTTGCCGGCTCATCGTCTGGGTAGCGCCCATGGACATGCTGGATTCCCTGTCATGGCGCTGGCGATCCAGAGGCTCCACAAAAATCGAAACCGAAGCCAGTCCATCGGAAAAAACCCACTGCAGCGGCTGGTCCTGTGCGGCAGAACCGCTTGCCGCTGCCGGGCGCTTGTAGCAGCTCATGAGCTTGAACCCCGCCACCGGGACTTTCAATACCCAGCCCTCAGCGCTGGCCGTGGTCTTGACGAGTACGGGCTGCTGCTCCAGCTTGTAGCCGTCTGTCTTGCCCATCATGTGCAGGAGTTTGTCCATCTTGACCGGCGCATCGAGTTGCAGTTCTGAAAACGCAGCCTGCTCCAGCACCTTGCCATCCGTGTCAAGCGTCTGTAGCTTCACCACCAGGCCCTTCTTCTGCTCGGTCCAGACGCGGTAGCCAAAGCGCATGGAATCTTTAGGGGCCAGCACAACCACATTGGCCGCCACACCCGCAACCCGGTCAACACCTTCGGGCTTGACCTTGTAATAGTCGGCAATCCGTCCGTCAGTGGACTGGAGCAAGTCGGGGAACATGCCCAGCGACTCGCGTTTTTCACTTCGCACAACTTTGCGCTCAGGCATGAACGTGACGACACGCTCGTTATGCCGGAATATGGAGCGCGGCGCGCCTGTCAGCGTCTCAACACGCTCCATTTGCTGGTCACCTTCACAGACATGCCAGATCTTGGCGCTGGACATGCTAGCGCCAGATGTGACGACGTAGGTACCGATGTAGGCCCGCTTTCGGGAGGCCTCCTGCATGCGCATCAGCCATTCGTTGGTGCTTTTGGCTTCCAGCGCTGAAGCCGCTGGCGCAGTCGCAATTGCCCCTGGGGGAAGAGCCTCAGCTGCTACAAAATTCATAGCTAGTTGCGCCCATAAATAAAGGGCTACAAGGCGAAAAATCTTTGAATTCATAGTACTTTGAATGTTTTCAGGCTGCAAAAAGGCATCAGCGCCTGCCATCACCAGGGTTTTCAAACGTGGCGTTGCGCAAAAAGCCCGATGGCTCCTGGAGTGCGGATCTACCCCCAAGCTGCCGATGCGCGGCCAGCAGTTCCTCAAGACGGGCATCGCGCAATACCGGCCCTTGGGGCGATGCCACAAGCACCTGCTGGAGCGGCACCTGGGCCTGGGCAAGTTGCGCTGTACTGGCGGGTGACGATAGGCCAGAAATGTTCCAGACTACGGATGCAACAGCGGCCAGCGAGGCAAAGCCTGCCACGAGTTTCCAGCGAAAACTGCCATCATTTGAAGCGGCGCGGCGGTCTAGCAGACTGTCGGACTTTGGGAGCATCGGCTGCAAAAGCGCCGCAGCGGAATAAGCCTTGCTGTCCTGGGCATACGCTTGGCCTCCAAGGGGTTGGTTAAGGGGTGGGTTAAGAAGCGGTTGGTTAAGGCGCTGGTTAAAGCGTGCAAGAAATTGCGCATCAGCTGCTCGCAAACCACTCGCAGGGGAGCGCAGCACGTCGCCGATCAGATGATAGGAACTCCAGCTGGCAAATGCTGCATCGCCATCACGCTGGCAGGCCTCGAGTGCGACGGCGAATTCTGCGCCAGCCAGTTCGCCATCAGCCAGTGCGGACAGGATCTCGCGGGTCAGCGGGTCGGTAGCGGTGTTGGGTAAATTGCTCATGTCTGTTTGTTTCTTCGTGCTGTTGCCTCACCAGCGTTTTGCTGCCTCACCAGCGTTTTCCCGTCTGGTTCTCAAGCAGTGGCTTGACCTTGCCCGAGATGGCTTCACGCGCCCGGAAGATACGAGAGCGTACCGTGCCTATGGGGCAATTCATGACTACTGATATCTCTTCGTAACTCAGCCCCTCGATTTCGCGCAGGGTAATCGCCTGCCTAAGTTCCTCGGGCAAGGCCTCCATAGCAGCATGGATGATGGCTGCTATTTCCTTGCTGGCCAGCACGGCCTCCGGCGTTTCCGAGCTGGTTAGTTCGTTTTCCAGCGGGGAAGTTTCATCGCTTTCATCGCTTTGACCGGATTTGAAGGTATTTTCCGAAATGGTCGGGTCGCGCTTGAGGTCCATCAAGGTCTTTTTGGCCGTATTCACTGCAATACGGTAGAGCCATGTATAAAACTGGGCCTCGCCGCGAAACTGCGCCAGCGCCCGGTAAGCGCGGATAAAGGTCTCCTGCGCAATGTCCTCAACCAGATCCACGTCCCGAACCATGCGTCCTATCAGGCGCTGGATGCGGCGCTGGTATTTGATGACCAGCAGCTCAAATGCCTTCTGGTCGCCCGCCACCGTACGCTCGACCAGCATGGCATCGCTGTCAATGGCTTTTTCCACTTGCGGCACAGGCACGTCGGTGCTCATGGTTTGGTGCTGAAAAGATCAGCCGTGTGAGCAGGGCCTGATGCAGCCACAGCCTCCGGAGACTGCGCAACCCCAGTCACTCCGGGGCCTTGCACCAGGCCAGGCAAACGCTTTGGGGAGTACACGGCGCGCCGCAAGTCCAGCCAGCGCGCTGTAAAAGCCTTGCGCTCGACCCATAGCCACAAACTCGCATGTGCCTGGTTTTCAATCCTGAGCAGCAAAAGATGCTGGAAATCGGCAATCACTGAAAGCTGCTGCGGTGCAACGCCGGTCTGGTAGAGCGGACTTTCCCAGCGCCAGAATTGCCCGTCCCAGACGATCTGCCCGACGGGAGAGTTCATCCAGCCGATGTAAGCAGCCACGCCGGCAACGCCAAGGGCGGCAGCGCCTGAGCAGATGCGCCAGTCTACCTGCCGCATCGTGTCATACCAGAGCAGCAACACCAGCAAGCCGATAAACCACAGGCCCGCTAGCAAGCAGCCCTGAAAACCTGAACGCCCCAGCGGGTAGACAACCGGTGGAGCGTTATGTGTGGTCAAGATGGCGGGTGTCTTAGGTGCGGCTATCAGGCAATGAAGGCAGGCGAGGCAGTTGGGCCGTCAAACCGCGTCAAGCGCGTTTGAACACCAGGGTGCCGTTGGTACCACCGAATCCAAAATTGTTTTTCATCGCGAATTCAAAGCTTGCATCACGTGCGGTGTTGGCGCAATAGTCAAGATCACACTCTGGATCCTGGTTAAAAATATTGATGGTTGGCGGGATTTTCTGGTGGTGCAAGGCCAGCACCGTGAAGACCGACTCAATGCCCCCCGCGCCGCCCAACAGGTGACCTGTCATGGACTTTGTGGAGCTGACCACCAGGCTTTTGGCGTGGTCGTCAAATGTGGCCTTGATGGCATTGGTTTCGTTCAGGTCACCGAGCGGGGTAGACGTACCATGGGCGTTCAGATAGCCGACCTGATCGGCATTGGCACCTGCATTTTTCAGGGCCATGACCATGGAGCGGCGTGGGCCGTCAATGTCAGGCGCTGTCATGTGATAAGCGTCAGCACTCATGCCAAAACCGGCGACTTCAGCGTAAACTCTTGCGCCGCGTGCCTTGGCGTGTTCGTACTCTTCCAGCACGACAACGCCACCACCTTCGCCCAGCACAAAACCATCGCGGTCTTTATCCCAGGGGCGTGAGGCGGTTTTGGGGTCTTCATTACGGGTCGAAAGGGCACGGGCCGCCGCAAAGCCGCCTATACCCAAAGGCGAAATGCAGGACTCTGCCCCGCCAGCCACCATCACATCGCAATCGCCATATTCGATCATGCGGGCCGACAGGCCAATGGCATGCAAGCCGGTCGTACATGCTGTGACGACTGCAATGTTGGGGCCTTTGAAACCGAACTTGATCGACACATGCCCCGAAATCATGTTGATGATGGACGCAGGTACAAAAAATGGCGAAATCCGGCGCGGCCCACGATTGACCAGTTCGGAGTGCGTGACTTCGATCATCGGCAAGCCACCGATGCCCGAACCAATGTTGCAGCCGATACGGGTAGCCAGCTCGTCACCCAGCGCATCCCCGGTAGGCAGGCCGCTGTCCGCCACCGCCTGGCAGGCCGCAGCCAGCCCGAGGTGGATGAAACGATCCATGTGCCGGGCTTCTTTTTCGGGGATGTAGTCGGCGATATTGAAGCCCTTGACCTCACCGGCAAACTTGCAGGCAAAATTGCTGGCATCAAATTGCGTGATCAGATCAATGCCGGGTTTCCCGGCCAGCAGGTTGGACCAGGATTCAGCCACAGTGTTACCCACCGGACTGACGCACCCCAAACCTGTCACGACGACACGACGACTCATTCAGCAATCCTGGGAAAAAACCTGAAAGGGCCGTGAATGGCTTTTCAGGTTTGATGACGGCAATTCCATGGGCATGATGCCCCAGAAATCAGGCCTTTTGATGGGTGTTGGCGTAGTCAATCGCGTTCTGGACGGTGGTGATTTTCTCGGCATCTTCATCCGGAATCTCGATGCCAAACTCGTCTTCAAGAGCCATGACCAGTTCTACGGTGTCAAGCGAGTCAGCACCCAGGTCGGCCACAAAGGCTTTATCGCTGGTGACTTGACCTTCTTCCACGCCGAGTTGCTCGGCAATGATTTTCTTAACACGTGCTTCGATATCGTTCATAGTTCCCTCTAAGGGTTGTGAATTAATTCGTGATTTTAGCGCGTTAGCACATCACTACATGTACATGCCACCGTTAACGTGAATTTCCTGACCCGTGATGTAAGACGCCTGCGGGCTAGCCACAAAGGCTACGGCATGCGCTATGTCCTGCGGCTTACCGAGGTGGCCCAGCGGAATCTGTGCAAGAAGAATCTTTTGCTGCTCCGGAGGCAGCTTGGCCGTCATGTCGGTTTCGATAAAACCCGGTGCGATGCAGTTGACCGTGATGTTGCGCGAACCCAATTCACGCGCCAGTGCGCGCGTCATGCCTGCCACGCCAGCCTTGGCCGCAGCGTAATTGGCCTGCCCGGCATTGCCTGTTGCCCCGACCACCGAGGTGATGCTGATGATGCGGCCATAACGCTGCTTTATCATGGTGCGCATCACAGCGCGACTCATGCGAAACACCGCTTTGAGGTTGGTTTCAATCACCGCATCCCAGTCGTCGTCTTTCAGGCGCATGGCCAGCATGTCGCGGGTAATGCCGGCGTTGTTGACCAGCACCTGCAAACCGCCGTGCTCCTTGACAATAGCGTCAATCAGCAACTCGGCAGCGGCAGCATCATTTACATTCAAATTTGCACCAGCGCAACCTGGAAACGCCGCCAGCGCTTGGCTGATTTTGGCTGCGCCTTCATCACTGGTGGCCGTGCCAATGACCTTGAAACCCTTTTGGGCCAACTCCAGCGCAATGGCCGCGCCTATGCCGCGC
>JBCKNC010000081.1:0-12029 GCA_038902915.1 Polaromonas sp. | reverse complement strand
TGGCACGGAGCTGAATCTCAAACTAATTATTTCGATACCCGAGAGCGGCCAGTCCCAAATGGCTGCAATTGGTTGGTTGTGTGAGTTCGCTCTGCCAAGTTGGCTGACTGGAATCGCAGCATAGGAGTCATAGAGACTACCGCGATCGGTGGCTTGAAAGGTGGCATGGTCAATAGCCAAGGTCGTGGTGTTGAGAAAGTGCAGCGAGTTCATTAAGCGCCGATTCGCGTTGGGCATCTCGCGCACGTTTGTATCTGATAACAGCAAGCTTGGGGACACGCCGATGACGCCCCACTTTGGCAAGCTGAGGGATCTCTCCGGTTTCGAGCAACTTGACCAGGTGGGGACGAGAAACGTTAAGAAGATCCGCCGCCTCCTGAGTCGTGAAAGAACCATCGTCCTCGACAACGCGCACCAACTTGCCAGCCAAGAGCAGGTGTGCAGTTTGTTCAATGACACCCGTCAATGAATCGACCAAGTCAGTCAAATTTGCATCGGCTGGCTTCCCGGGCGCTGTGCGGCGAATAGCCGAAAAGACTGAGCGAGCCGACTTCTGAAAGGCTCCACGCAATGCAGGAAACTGTTCGGCAACTGGCTGTGGTGTTGGACGCACTTGTACCTCCTTTGGAATTTGTATGACGTTTCGATTATAGACATTTATTCGAAACACTCAACAAGGTACTCATGACTGTCAGAAACGACAAGAAATGACGACGGCTGCGTTCTTGCAAGTCGATAGCCTGTGGTTTTATCCAGCTTCTTTTGATCCCGCGTCTACAATTGCGCCAAATTCCCATCTGCCATGGCTGCCAAATTACCTCCTGAATACTCCGAAAGCTCTATCCGCGTGCTCAAGGGCCTTGAGCCCGTCAAGCAGCGGCCGGGCATGTACACCCGCACCGATACCCCCCTGCACATCATCCAGGAGGTGCTGGATAACTCGGCTGACGAAGCACTGGCCGGGCATGGCAAAAAAATCAAGCTCACGTTGCACCTTGATGCCTCGGTGTCGATTGAAGACGATGGCCGGGGTATCCCGTTTGGCCTGCATCCTGAAGAAAAAGCGCCAGTGGTCGAGCTGGTTTTTACCCGCCTGCACACGGGCGGCAAGTTTGACAAAGGCGCGGGCGGGGCTTACAGCTTTTCCGGTGGCCTGCACGGCGTGGGTGTCAGCGTGACCAACGCGCTGTCAAAGCGGCTTGAAGTGACCACCTACCGTGAAGGCACGGTGGCCGCACTGGTGTTTTCGGGTGGTGATGTGATTGAAAAACTCCACTTGCGCAAGCAGCTCGAAGGTGACCGCAAACAAGGCACCACGGTACGGGTCTGGCCGGATGCCAAATATTTTGAGTCGTCGGCCCTGCCAATGGCCGAGCTGACGCATCTGCTGCGCAGCAAGGCGGTGCTGATGCCCGGCGTGACGGTAAGCCTCACGATCGAGAAAACCAAAGAGCTGCAAAGCTGGGTTTTCAAAGGCGGCCTGCGTGATTACCTGATGCAATCCCTGAGCGCAGACCCGGTCATTCCAATGTTCGAGAACGAAGGCTTTGCCGATGCCTCGCATGAAACCTTTGCCGAAGGCGAGGGTGCCAGCTGGGCCGTAGCGTTTACCGAAGACGGCCAACCGGTGCGCGAAAGCTATGTCAATCTGATTCCCACCCGCGCTGGCGGTACGCACGAAAGCGGTCTGCGCGACGGCCTTTTTACCGCAGTCAAAAGCTTTGTCGACCTGCATTCATTGCTGCCCAAAGGTGTCAAGCTGATGCCCGACGACGTGTTTGCGCGCGCCAGCTACGTGCTGTCGGCCAAGGTGCTGGACCCGCAGTTTCAGGGGCAGCTCAAGGAGCGGCTCAATTCGCGCGATGCGGTTCGGCTGGTGTCAAGCTATGTGCGCCCGGCGCTTGAGCTGTGGCTGAACCAGCACGTTGACTACGGCAAAAAACTCGCTGAACTGGCGATTCGGGCGGCGCAAAGCCGCCAGAAAGCTGGCCAGAAAGTCGAAAAGCGCAAGGGCTCTGGCGTGGCCGTGTTGCCCGGCAAGCTGACCGATTGTGAAAGCCGGGATCTGGCGCATAACGAGGTGTTTCTGGTCGAGGGCGATTCGGCTGGTGGCAGCGCCAAAATGGGCCGCGACAAGGAAAGCCAGGCGATTTTGCCCCTGCGTGGCAAGGTCCTGAACACCTGGGAGGTCGAGCGCGACCGCCTGTTTGCCAATACCGAGATTCACGACATTGCAGTGGCCATTGGCGTAGACCCGCATGGCCCGAATGACACGCCCGACCTGTCCGGCCTGCGCTACGGCAAGGTTTGCATCCTTTCTGATGCCGACGTTGACGGCTCGCACATCCAGGTATTGCTGCTGACGCTGTTTTTCCGGCATTTCCCCAAGCTGATCGAGGCCGGGCATGTGTATGTAGCCCGTCCACCGCTCTTCAGGGTGGATGCGCCAGCGCGCGGTAAAAAACCAGCTTCAAAGGCGTACGCGCTTGATGACGGCGAGTTAACGGCTATTCTCGACAAGTTGCGAAAAGAAGGCGTTAAAGAAGCGTCATGGAGCATCAGCCGTTTCAAGGGCCTGGGTGAAATGAATGCGGAACAATTATGGGAAACCACACTAAATCCTGACACCCGTCGTTTGCTTCCAGTCCAGCTGGGTAACCAGAGCTTCTTGCAAACCGAGGGGCTCTTCACTAAATTAATGGGCAAAGGCGAGGCTGCTGCCAGACGCGAATTGATGGAATTGCATGGGGATGCGATCGAAATTGATATTTAATTCAAGATGAATATTTTTACCGCCGCTCCTGACTCCAACTATTCTGAAGCCGCCGACCAGGACTCGCTCGCCGCCTACGCGCAACGCGCTTACCTTGAATACGCCCTGAGCGTTGTCAAGGGCCGCGCACTGCCCGATGCGTGCGACGGCCAAAAGCCCGTGCAGCGCCGTATTTTGTACAGCATGGCACGCATGGGCCTGGGCTTTGGCGGGGCCAATGGTAATAGTGGCGCAAAACCTGTGAAAAGCGCGCGCGTGGTGGGTGACGTGCTCGGCAAATACCACCCGCACGGCGACCAGGCGGCTTACGACGCGATGGTGCGCATGGCGCAGAGTTTTTCACAGCGCTACCCGTTGGTCGATGGCCAGGGCAACTTCGGCTCGCGCGATGGCGACGGCGCTGCCGCCATGCGCTACACCGAGGCGCGCCTGGCACGCATCACCTCCCTGTTACTCGACGAACTCGACGAAGGCACGGTTGACTTTGTGCCGAATTACGACGGCTCATTCGAAGAGCCGCAACAATTACCCGCGCGTTTGCCTTTCACGCTGCTCAACGGCGCCAGCGGTATTGCAGTCGGTCTGGCCACTGAAATCCCGAGCCACAACCTGCGTGAAGTCGCTGATGCCTGCATCGCGCTCATCAAAACGCCCAAGTTAAGCGACGACGAACTCTACGCCATCATTGCCGGGCCAGACTACCCCGGTGGCGGGCAAATTATTTCAAGTACAGCAGAGATTGCAGCGGCCTACACCACAGGGCGCGGCTCGCTCAAGGTGCGTGCCCGCTGGAAGATCGAAGATTTGGCGCGCGGCCAGTGGCAACTGGTGGTGCAGGAGCTGCCGCACGGTGTCAGCACGCAAAAAGTTCTGGAAGAAATTGAAGAAATCACCAACCCGAAAATCAAGGCGGGTAAAAAAGCACTCAGCACCGAGCAAATTAATTCCAAGCAAACCATGCTGGCGGTGCTCGATGTGGTGCGTGACGAATCAGGTAAAGAAAACGCCGTGCGTCTGGTGTTTGAGCCCAAGACCAGCCGCATTGAACAGCAGGAACTCATCACCACACTGCTGGCGCACACCAGTCTTGAAAGCTCGTCGCCGATCAATCTGACCATGATCGGGCTGGACGGCAAGCCTGCGCAAAAGTCACTGCGGCAAATGCTGGCCGAGTGGATTGAATTTCGCCAGACGACGATACAGCGCCGCACACAATATCGCTTGAGCAAGGTGCTGGATCGGATCCATATCCTGGAGGGGCGGCAACTGGTGCTGCTCAACATTGATGAAGTCATCGCCATCATCCGCCAGTCGGACGAGCCCAAGGCCGCACTGATTGCGCGCTTTCATTTAAGCGACCGGCAGGCCGAAGATATTTTAGAAATCCGCCTGCGCCAGCTCGCCAGACTGGAAGCCATCAGGATTGAGCAGGAGCTTAAAAACCTGCGCGAAGAGCAGGGCAAGTTGGAAGAAATCCTCGGCAGCCCGGCAGCACTGCGCCGCCTGATGATTAAAGAAATCGAGCTTGACGCAAAACAGTTTGCCGATCCGCGCCGCACCTTCATCCAAGCCGATAAAAAAGCCGTGCTTGAAGTCAAGGTGTTAGACGAGCCGGTAACGGTAGTGGTCAGCAGCAAGGGCTGGGTACGCGTCCGCACCGGGCATGGCCACGCTGCGGCAAGCTTTGCCTTCAAGGCAGGCGACGAGCTGTACGCCACGTTTGAATGCCGCACGGTTGATACCTTGCTGGCCTTTGGTTCGCGTGGCCGCATTTACTCGGTGCCAGTGGCTATGTTGCCCGGTGCGCGTGGTGATGGTCAGCCCATCACCACATTGATCGAGCTTGAATCCGGCACGCAAGTGCTGCACTACTTTGCCGGCCCAGCCAGTGCCATGCTGCTGCTCAGTAGCAGCGGCGGCTACGGTTTTATGGCCAGCGTTGAGGGTATGACCTCACGCCTGAAAGCGGGCAAGGCGTTTGTGGCCTGTGCTGATGATGAGACGCTGTGCAAACCGTCGCATGCTTCCGGTTCATCGGGCACCAGCGGATCTCTGCCGCTGCCAGCTGCCACCCACGTCGCCTGCGCTTCAACCGGCGGGCGGATTTTGACGTTTGAGATCAGCGAGCTCAAACAAATGGACAAAGGTGGGCGCGGCCTGATGCTGCTAGACCTCGATGCCAAAGACACCTTAGCAGGCGCAGCGGCCTACACCCGCAGCGTGAAAATTGAAGGCATAGGCCGTGGCGGCAAAGCGCGTGAAGAAACGCTAGAAATCCGCAGCCTGAACAACGCGCGCGGCGCCCGCGCGCGTAAAGGCAAAGCCGCCGATTTGGGCTTCAAACCGACTGGTATTAGTCGCGTGGAGTAGTAACAACTTCCGCCATTCAGTGAGATCACGCCACCTCAGCAATCATCTCAATTTCCACGCAAGCTCCCAGCGGAATCTGCGCCACACCAAACGCGCTGCGTGCATGTTGGCCCGCGTTGCCAAACACTTCAGCCAGCAGTTCGCTGCAGCCGTTCGTTACCAGATGCTGGTCGGTGAAGTCTGCGGTGGAGTTGACCAGGCTCATCACTTTGACGATGCGTTTGACTTTGTTCAAATCGCCAGTTGCTGCGTGCAGCGTGCCCATCAGGTCGATGGCGATGGCTCTGGCGGCTTGTTTGCCTTCTTCTAAGCTGGTGTTTTTGCCAAGCTGGCCGACGATGACCTTGCCGTCTTTTTTGGCTATGTGACCGCTGATAAAAATCAAATTTCCGGTTTGCACAAAGGGCAGGTAGGCGGCTGCCGGGGTTGCGACTGCGGGCAGGGTGATGCCCAGGGTTTTGAGTTTTTCATAGATGTCGGTAGTCGTGTTTTGGTTTGCGGACATGATTTTCTTTGGTTTTGGATAATTTTCGAGGGTTAAAAATAGCTAAAGAGCACTTCTAGAAATTCAGATTTTCAGGATGAAGTGCAAGGCGGACGGAACGCAGCAACCGGAACGTACTTCAGGTACGCGAGGATTGCGAGTACCGCCCAACGACGCAATTCGCCTGAAAAATGAATTTATAGAGGTGCCCTAAAACCCAATTAATACGGGCGTGACCAGCTATTCTATTTGTAGCGAGCGTGACTAATTGGAGTCTGACCGTTCTTTCTGTTCTTTATTCTTCCTGAAAACAACGATGTCATACTGCGGCTTTCGAATCAATGTCGATACTAGAAACTGTCGTTTCCAATTGCCGGATTTAGTTAACCAAAGGAGATCGCACCGATGAAAACAAGACACGTGTTGTTGCTGCTCGCGCTCGCCGCGGCCGTTCCGCTGGCGCACGCCCAGACCGAGAAATGGCCCGAGAAACCGGTGCGCTTGATCGTGCCAGTCCCGCCCGGCGGCGGCATCGATGCCGTCGCGCGCATGCTCGCGCCGCGGCTGTCCGAGGAGTTCGGCCAGCCGTTCGTCGTCGACAACCGCACTGGCGCCGGCGGCACGATCGGATCCGAGAGCGTGGTGCGCGCCAACCCGGACGGCTACACGCTGCTCGTGTTCGGGTCGAGCTATCCCGCCAACGCGGCCCTCTACAAGCTGCCGTACGACCCGGTCAAGGGCATCGCGCCGATCAGCATGATCGGCGCCGGGTCGTACGTACTCATCGTCAATCCGTCGATAAAGGCGACCAACCTGAAGGAGTTCATCGAGCTTGCGCGCGCAAAACCCGGCGCCCTCAACTTCGGCTCGGCCGGCATCGGCAGCCTCCCGCATCTGGTGGGCGATCTCTTTCAGCAGATGACCCAGACCCAGATGCTGCACGTCCCGTACAAGGGCGTCGGCCCAGCGCTCATCGACCTGATGGGTGGGCAGATCCAGGTCTTCTTCGCCTCGGCGGTGGCTGCGTTACCGCATATCCGGTCGGGCAAGGTGCGCGGAATCGCCGTCACCAGCGGGCAGCGCTCGCCGGCGATGCCCGATCTGCCCGCGATCAGCGAGCTGGTTCCCGGCTTCTCGGTGGGACTCTGGTACGGCATGTGGGCGCCCGCGGGAACCCCCAAGGAGATCGTCTCGCGGCTCAATCAGACGCTCGCGCGCATCATCAAGCAGCCCGAGGTGCAGGAGCGGCTCCGCGCCGACGGCGTCGAGCCGGCGCACTCCACGCCCGAGGAGTTGGCGCGCGTGGTCGCCCGCGAAATCGCAACGTGGTCGAAGGTGGTCAAGGACGGCAACATCAAGGTCGATTAAACCGTGCTTATCGGGTTGTCACACACAACCACTACCAGTAGAGTCCAAATTCATCGTGCCCTTGGCACGCCCTTCGGGTGCGATGCTCTGCATCGCAATGAAATTGGCGTCTGACCCCAATAACCCTCCCAGGGCTTGCATGACCCTAGCGGCGCTACTGCTGGCAGCCTGCACCAGCACCCCGCCGCACTTTGCCTACACCGCACCGCTGCAGCCCGAGGGCTCGTCCGGCTATAGCGAAAAACCGGGCTGGGCCACGGCGAAATTTTCAGTCGCCGCAGCCAACCCGCTGGCCACCGATGCGGGCTACCAGATATTGAAGGCCGGCGGCTCTGCGGTTGATGCGACCATTGCCGTGCAGATGGTGCTCACGCTGGTCGAGCCGCAGTCCAGCGGCATCGGCGGCGGCGCTTTTTTGATGCACTTCAATGGCAAGGATGTTGAAGCCTTTGATGGTCGCGAAACTGCACCCGCATCAGCCACCGAAAACCTGTTGCTGGAGAGTAGCGGCAAGCCAATGGCTTTTTACGCTGCTGTCGTCGGTGGCCGCTCGGTGGGTGTACCGGGCACGGTGCGAATGCTGGAGATGGCGCACAGGCAACACGGCAAGCTGCCTTGGGCGCAACTGTTTGTGCCTGCCATCGCGCTGGCCGAAAACGGTTTTAACGTCAGCGCCAGAATGAACGCGCTGCTGCTACCTGAAGTGCATCTGAAAAAAGACCCGGTGGCCCTGGCCTATTTTTACGCTGCAAATGGCAAGCCCTGGCCGGTTGGACACCTGCTGAAGAATCCTGAATTTGCAGCCGTGCTCAAGCTGATCGCCGATGGCGGATCAAAGGCGCTGCTTGAAGGCGAAGTGGCCCAGGCGATTATTGACAAAGTACAAAAGCACCCCGTCAATCCGGGTACGCTGGCAATGTCCGATCTGGCGGGCTACCAGGCCAAAAAACGTGAACCTCTTTGCTTCGACTACGCAGTAGCGACTAAAAATTATCGGCTTTGCGGTATGCCGCCGCCCAGCTCGGGCACGATAGCCATCGGGCAGATTTTGGGGCTGTTGAACACCACCAATGCCGCATCTTTTCAACTTGAAAATGGCCTGCCTGGTGCCGACTGGCTACACCTGTACACCGAAGCGTCACGCCTGGCCTACGCCGACCGTGCGCAATACTTGGGCGACCCTGACTTTGTGCAACCGCCCGCTGGCAACTGGATGAGTCTGCTCAATCCAGACTACCTCGCTGCCAGAGCAAAACTCATAGGGCCACAAAGCATGGAAACCGCCACCCCCGGCAAGCCCGCTGGCACGCAAACCAGCTATGCGCCAATGGCCAACCAGCCTGAATACGGCACCTCGCACATTTCAGTCATTGATCCGTTTGGCAACGCCATCGCCATGACCACCACGATTGAAGATACCTGGGGTTCGCGCCAGATGGTTAACCGGGGTAAGGGCTTGGCGGGCGGCTTTTTACTCAACAACCAGTTGACCGATTTCAGCTTTGCGCCCACCGACGCTTCCGAAACACCCATAGCCAACCGGGTACAAGGCGGCAAACGGCCACGCTCGTCGATGGCACCCACGCTGGTGTTTGACAAAGCCACGGGCCAACTCGTGCTGACCACCGGCAGCCCCGGCGGCGCACTCATCATCCACTACACCGCCAAGACGCTTTATGCTGTACTGAGATGGGGGCTGAACATGCAACAGGCGATTAACCTGCCCAACTTTGGCTCGCTCAATGGGCCAACGTTGCTCGAAGAAAAGCGCTTCTCCCGCGCCACCGTTGAAGCCCTGCGCAGACGCGGCCATGAGGTGCGCGAACTCAACATGACCAGCGGTTTGCAAGGTATACAGCGCACACCAAACGGGTTTTTCGGCGCTGTCGACCCAAGGCGTGAAGGCATTGCGATGGGCAACTAAAGGGCACTTCTATAAATTCATTTTTCGGGCGAATTGCGGCGTTGCGCGGTGCTCGAAATCCGATCGATCCGAACGCGGTCGAGCAGGAGCTGCGTGCCGACAAGCAGCAGGACATCGTGGCCGTCTTCGCCGTGCATACCGATACGGCGATCCAGCTGTTTGGCGTTCAGCGCACCCTCCTCCGCGTCAAACTGTAAGTCGGAAAGACGCCATAGTTTTTCGCATACGGTATGTTGCCGACGAACTCACAGTGAAACGAATCGTTGTTCTCCAGCGCGACCAATGCGGCATGCGATTCGCTGCAGTACACGCAGCCGGGCGGCGTGACTTGCTCGATGCGTGCCGCACGGCTCACATGCGTGCCGGTGAAGACCTTGTTGCGGGTGACGGGGTCGAGAATTTCAAACGCCGGACCTGCGTGCAATGCGATGCGTAGATTCAGCTCGGCAGGAAGTCCGAAATCTTTCCACACCGTGCCGTTGATGTGGTCACTCAGATCAAGCGCGAACGCATTCGCATCGACGACCGAATCAAAGGTGAAATAGAGACCATCTCCCCAGGTGTTTAACGTCAGCGGGGGAACCGACTGGCGATCCATTACCTCCCGCACGCCACCCAAAAAACGTTCGACAAACGCGGGAATCTGCGCTTCAGACAGCTTGCTGAAACCAACCGCGTCAGCGAACAGCATCGATATCACTTTCTGTTGGCTCTGCTTGAGCAGCACTTCGGCAACCTTTAAGCCCTGCGCCTCGCTCAACTCAAGCAATTGATCATCGTCTGGTGCCGGCGAAATGCGGTCGACGTGAATTCCACGTTGAAGCCAGTTGGACACGGTGCCGCAGGTTCCGCCGACCATGCCCTCCTTCATGTCCCATACGGTCAACCCGCGCAGCTCACCGCACACCTGTGTGGCGCGCAACTTCGCGAGACCGGCCATCACCACGCCGTCAAAATAAAACGCCACTTCATCGCCCACAAAATCGGAAAGGACAGTCACTTGCCTCGCGTCGCTTAGCACTTTCTCAAACCGCTTGACCCACGCCGCATCACCCGTAGGCGCGACGCTGGTCTGGATAAACATTTCCGGCGGATGCGGGAGAACAATATTGGTCTCGCCTCCCAGTTCTTTCAACGCCTCCAGAAACAGAATGTCTGCACCGCCCGCAGCGGCAGAAAAGCCGACTTGCGCTTCCCACTTTGATAGGGCCCCCAGAATACGCTGGTACACCGCGCCCTCCGACTCAGGGCGGAACCGCGGCTGTGCCCGATTGGCCGCATCCAGCATGTGCCCAGAAAAAACAACCACCCGCGGTGCCGCGAAATGCGCAGCGACAAAATCGCACGCGGCACCTCGCGCACTCAGCACCAACTCTGCGTTGCGCCGCGAAGACGCCCGGTTGCCCAGGCGGCCTTCGCTCAAGTCGATGGCATGCTTGTAAGCCCAGCCGGCCAGATCGAAGCGATCCAGGATCAGCGCAGCTTCGCCGATGGTTGCGTAGTCCCAGTAGCGCTGTGAGTTGATTGGCGGAGAAGCCGCTGGCGCCACTGCAACAGGCGCCGCAGCGGCCATTTCCGTAGCAAACTCCTGCATCATCGGCGCCAACGATTCCAGCACCGACGCAGCGAGGTGCTGCCCCTTTGCTTCCTCGCCACTAACCACCATCAGCGTTGCCGCATTGATTCCTGACCACGCCCCGCCAGTGAGTTCGTTGGACCCCAGGTAAGCGTCGCGCGCCTGTTCGAGGCGTTTCCGGTCGCCCGTCTGCAGCCACAAATCTTTGTACGTCCGCGCCAGCAGTCCCAGCGTTTCTTCATCCACCTGCCCCTGCGCGGCAAGGCCCTCCATCTTCAGGTTCGCCTTGCTCGCGGCACCGGAGCGCGCCAGCGCCAGCGCCCAAAGTTGAATCAGTCGCCGGTCATTTGGCGCGAGCGTTGCCAGACTCTCGCAGGCGTTGGAGGCAAGCAGACACTCCCCCGCTTCCAGACAGCTCTCAACGCGCTTCAGCGCGTCGCCCAGAGAGATAGCGCCGGGGTCTTGCGTGATGGAAGCGATCTGATCGTACAGATCGCGGCGGACGGATTTGGCGGCGACGCTGATGCTCATTTTTGTTCTCCCGACGATCGAAATTTAGTTGCACATGGAACTCGCATCTTATTCATTGCTCTCCCCTAACATTGTGGTCGTTCAAGGTTTCGACTTGGATGCGGCAGGTGTGTAGGGCACGAGGCTGATGCCGTCGAGTTTGAGACCGTAGCGGGCTTCGTCTTTGGCGGCTTGGGAAGACCAATTGGTAATGACGAACTCCTCGGTCGAGTACGGCAAGAGCATGACCGTCATGTCCCAACTCCCCGACGCCAGCGTCTTGTCGTCCGGGGAAAAGGCGACGCTATTAACAGCGCTTTCGTGTCCGCGCAGGCTGCGGGTTTCCCGGCCAGCAGCCACATCCCAGAGCTTGACGGTCTTGTCCCAACTCCCCGACGCCAGCGTCTTGCCGTCCGGGGAGAAGGCGACGCTATTAACAGTGCTCTCATGTCCACGCAGGCTGCGGGTTTCCCCGCCAGTAGCCACGTCCCAGAGCTTGACGGTCTTGCCCACACTCCCCGACGCCAGCGTCTTGCCGTCCGGGGAGAAGGCGACGCTATTAACAGAGTTTTCATGTCCGCGCAGGCTGCGGGTTTCACGGCCAGTAGCCACATCCCAGAGCTTGATGGTCTTGTCCGCACTCGCCGACGCCAGCGTCTTGCCGTCCGGGGAAAAGGCGACGCTATTAACAGCGCTTTCATGTCCGCGCAGGCTGCGGGTTTCCTTGCCGCTAGCCACATCCCAGAGCTTGATGGTCTTGTCCCAACTCCCCGACGCCAGCGTCTTGCCGTCCTGGGAGAAGGCGACGCTAGTAACAGTGCTCTCATGTCCACGCAGGCTGCGGGTTTCCCGGCCAGTAGCCACGTCCCAGATCTTGATGATCTTGTCCTCACTCGCCGACGCCAGCGTCTTGCCGTCCGGGGAGAAGGCGACGCTAGTAACAGTGCTCTCATGTCCACGCAGGCTGCGGGTTTCCCGGCCAGTAGCCACGTCCCAGATCTTGATGATCTTGTCCTCACTCCCC